>CAMDER010000073.1 GCA_945896935.1 Bifidobacterium breve
TGTTTGCTGATGGTTTCTCTGTGGCTTTGGGCTACCTGGAAAGTGAGGAAAGCGGATCAATCTGCGATGTTGCGCTGGCAGATCATGATGGCGGGTTTTGTTCTTCTTGGATCGTTCTCAATCCTTCGTATTTTCGGGCCATATTACGAGTACACCGTGCGCTGGTTCTGGATTCTTTCGGTGTTGACAGCGATGACATCTTTCTTCTTTCTTGTGCGGACGTACGGAGTTCTTGAGGCGTTGCGTCTCTCTCATGGAACTAAACAATTGATTGGTATCAGCGCATCGCTCATCTTGGTGGGGGTGGTGCTCGTGAGCACCGTTCAAACTGCTGATCAAGTCAAGCTTCCGGGCAAGACCGAATCAAGAATATTGGCTGATCTCATTCCAGAAGTGGTTCCGAAATTGAGTCACGATGAAAAATATTTGTTGAGGATGTACGACCCCTACACCCTGAATGCAACGGGCTTTGGGTCAGTTCTTGAACTTGAACGTCAAGGATTTGATATTGGTGTTGAGGTATTTCAAGCGGCGGCGGGTCTCCCACATCGTGTGCGGTTTGAGGATCAAGTTGACCAAATACTTTGGGTTGTCGTTGGTCCAGCGATCAAGAGCGCTGATGTTGATCCAGCATTAACAAAACTTGGAGAGGCAAACCCACGATCGGCTTCTGAAGAATTGTTGGCCCAAAAGCTGCTGACAGATATTGCTCAGATGCTGACAGATGCTGGACGTGGTGAATTGGTCTCTACCTTAGAGACACCAGGAGCCTCGTTGATCTTTGCCGAACCGCCTCTGCCGGACAATATTGCAACCGTCGTTCGGCAATTGATTTCATTGGGTCAACCCGTGGCAATGTTCTCAGTGGCACCTGGCGTGCCGGTTGACTCACTAAAGTAGTGATTCGTGCTTGTTGCCGTTGTTCTGCCCACTTATAACGAAAGCGAAAATATCGCACGGTTGCTGACGCAACTTCGCCAAGTTCTCCCAGACAGTCGTTTATATGTGGTGGATGACAACAGTCCCGACGGAACTGGCGATATCGCTGAGCGATGTGCCACAGAACTAGGCGGAATTGAAGTTTTGCACCGACCCGGTAAACAAGGTCTCGGCAGTGCCTATCGGCACGGGTTTGCCTACGTGATTTCTCAGGGTGTTGACGTCGTTGTCTCCATGGACGTTGACTTCTCGCACGACCCGTTATCGATTCCGGCAATGCTTGCCGCAATTGAATCTGGTTCAGATGCGGTCATTGGATCGCGCTATGTGAACGGTGGTGGCACCAAGAATTGGCCGATACATCGTCGACTGCTCTCACGTTGGGGTAATTTGTACACCGCTGCGGTGCTCGGTGTGTCTGTTCGAGATTGCACTTCGGGATTTCGCGCTTACCGAGCAACAGCCTTGGCTTCGATAGCACCCGAAACTACCAAGGCTGAAGGTTACGCATTTCTCTCTGAGTTAGTAGTTCGACTTTCACGTCGAGGACTCAAGATCAGCGAAGTGCCGATTCTTTTTGTTGATCGCGAAAATGGAACCTCGAAGATGTCTGGTCGGATTATCGCTGAGTCAATGTTGCTCGTCACCCGCTGGGGAATTTCACATCGGTTGAATCAGAGCGTGAAATTGGTGCAAAGAAAGTTTCGCGAGCGAAAAAACTAGCGCTTCAATAGCGGTCCGAGTTTGTCGCCCACTTTGGAGTATCGAACGATGCAGTAAACCGCTCGGACGCCGTCGCGCCAGCCAATTTTCTTGCCTTCATCGTAGGTACGACCAGAATACGAAATTCCCACTTCGTAAATCCGCAGACGCATCTTGGAGAGCTTGGCCGTAATCTCCGGCTCAAATCCGAATCGATCTTCTTCAATATTGATCGATTGAATAACTTCCCGTCGAAAACACTTGTAACACGTTTCCATATCGGTGAGGTTGAGGTCGGTGAACATATTTGACATCAGCGTTAAGAACTTATTTCCCAGGCTGTGCCAGAAATACAAAACCCGATGAGGCCGCCCACTCAAAAAACGTGAACCAAAAACGACATCGGCTCGATCATCAAGCAATGGCTCAAGAACGAGTGGGTACTCGGATGGATCATATTCAAGGTCGGCGTCTTGCACAATGACAAATTCGGCTGTGGCGTGTTGAAAGCCCGTGCGTAAGGCTGCGCCCTTGCCTTGATTGACGTCATGCAGGACGATGCGCACCTTCGCATCGTCGATGCTCGCCAAAATCTCACGGGATCGATCTTTGGATCCATCATCAACGACAATGATCTCGGCAACCCATTTTGAGTTCAGGACCAAGTTAATGAGTGATTGAATCGTTGCTTCTTCGTTGTAGCAAGGGATAACCACGCTCAGGCATGGACGAACTTTGGTACTCACAATTCAGGAACGCTAGCGGTTGAGACGACAGGTTTGTCAGAATTGGGAGGTGGCGCACACCAAGAATTGATCGCTATCAGCACGACTCCAAGTAAAACGGGCTGGTGAGAACGTCGGAAAACCGACGGCCAGCCAAAACTGGGGTCGGCTCCGGTGCGAATTTGCTGGGCGATGAGGAACAGCATGCCGAGGGCGATGAGCGCTAGTCCGGCCTTGGGTATTGAACGCGAACGTACGGTTGCGGCGGTGATGAGCCCGGCCAAGAGTCCGTACAACGGCGAGATCACTAATGCGCCGATAATGGCGGCGCTCGTGACCACCGTGATCGCAGAATAAATCAAAACTGGCTGAATCATTGTTTCAGTGTCGGTTCGTAAAGTTCTTCGTCGCAATAGGGGGACGGCCAGAACTACGAGACCACAGAACAAGCCCAGCAATGTCACGCCGATGCCGAACCACATGCGTTTTTGTGGTGTCCAGGTTGTTTCAAACTTGGTGTTGTCTGGGGTCGCAGGGAGATTCCAGAGCAAGCGTCCACCCGCACTAGCAACGGGGTCGGCGAGCGTTGTACCCGACAAAGATGCTTCCCAGCCGATATTCCAACCATCATTTAATTCAAGCCAGCATCCGCCGGTACACGAATTGATAGAAGTTGTGCGTTGAGAGCGTGTGTCACGCGTTGGGGTGGTGATTGAAAGCGAAGCAGCTTGGGCGCGTGTTGAGCGCAGTACTAACTGGTTAATGATGATTGGTGAATCTGTTGGGGTTTGGATATTACGCAGACCGCGTCCAAAGGTGATTTCCTCGCACGACTCAATAGTGATTGTTGAAGCTTCAACCATTATTACTTTTGTTGGAACCTTGAGATACTCGATAGTTAATAGGTCGTCCCGACAAGTCGTACTAGCTTCAACGTCGGCGGTTGTAGTCGCCTGAGCACTGATTGTGAAACTGCCGCGGTGAGTCACAAAGAAGTTTCTGTTGATTGAGAGCTCAGGATCTTGTCGTCGCGGATCGTAAGGGTCGGCGCGTAATCGAGTAAAGACAAATGAAACAGGAGTGGTCGGTTTGACGAGCATCGTTGCATCGCTTGGCACAGTGATTTCTTCGGAGCGTTGGAATGCGGGTGGTAAAACTTCGGCCCAACCCACAGGGAGTTGATTGTCGCCCTCGGTCACTCCGTCAATTCTGATTCGGACCGATTGCGCAGGTTGATCAAGTTCAATACGAGTCATTGAAGCGCTCGGATCAATTGCGTGAGTGGTCCAGGGCGAACCTTCGACGCTGACTGAGATTGCGGTGACCTGGCGTTGCTCAAAAGATAATTGCGCCGGCACGAGTTCGAGATGTTCAACCTTGGGGCGGCCAGTGTTGCTGGTGTACGTCAATATCTGGCCGATTGGATCAACGCCCCAACCCACCAACCACGAGGTATTGATATTTCCGTCGTTGGCATTGCTTGGTCGGTACTCGGGCAGGTATGACAACAAGGCGCCGTATGCGGTGGCTGACATGACGGATCCTGAATAGTTCTCGGAGATGGAGTATGCCTCCAAGCGATCCATCGCCAATGGGAAAACTGGCAAACGATTATCAAAGGCATCAAATGAATCAACAACGGGGCCTACCCCTTCGGTTGCGCCCCATACTTCTTGTGAACCGCGCCAGTGGTGAGCGCGTTTGCGATTGCTATCGGTCACGATGACTTCAGGAGCGTTCAGCACCGCATCTTGCAGAGATGTTTCGTCCAGCGCTGCCGAAGCAAGAATTGAACTCTTTCCATCAATGAGTCCTGCTGCCGCGAGATCGACGAGTCCGGTGCCATCGGCAGAAACGACAATGGGGTTCTGGGTGATTCGCGCTCCCGGTGCTGAATCACTCACTGCATAGAGCGAAATTTCTGGCAGTGCCGTCGCGGGGTAATCGAGCAGATCATTAGCTTCATAATCTTCAGCGAGATTGATTGATGGCTCGCCGAATGTGGCGATTGCTTCGAGGCCAGCTGCAGTATCAATCAGCGATGCGGCACGTTCGGGTCGGTTGACGCCGAAACGTTCGTATTGATACGAGTTCACAACCATGACCGTGTCGGCGCCGAGAAGGCGCGCAATAGGCGCAATACTGTTGGGGTCGGCTGTTCCATTTTGAAATGAGTCGTCAAGCGCGTAGAGCAAGTCCATGAAAGGAGCGCTTCCTAGGGGCAGCCAATCACGAGTGATTAACGGCTTTTTGGTGATGCCCGGGAGAATTGGGTCGACGGGATAACCCCAGCGATAGGCCGCCGATTCGATGCCAGGAAGAATCAACACCGACCCGGTGTGTCCCTCATCAAATCTTGCGTCGAGGAGTGCGGCAGTTTGCGTCCATGCAGTTGGCAAATTCTCTGGACGTGAGATCGCTGGATCGATATAACGTCCACCGAAGAGTGCAGGAACGTTGAGGCATATGAGAAGAACTGCAACGGGCATCGCGATTAACGACAAACGAGGTGAGCGAAGCGACAAATACTTCTTTGATCGCTCAACAGCTAATGCAATTCCCATAGCGAGCGCTAGTGCAATGAGAGGAACGGCCCGTGACGACGAGCGCAGAGCCAAACTGATGGCGCTCTTGGGATGATCGGCAAAGTATGACCAAATTGGTGATGGTGCATCTGATGGATATGCACCGACTGATAAAACAACGCCGATCCCTAGCATCAAACTGAGTGGCCGTTTGAGTTTCTGATTGCTCAGCAAGCCGATCAATCCGGCAATGACCAATGCAACGCCGACGCTGATGATCAGAAGATTATTTTGGTACGGAGTTGATGCAGATGTCAGTGCAGTGATTTCGTTGCGATCGTAAAACAGCCAGTAACCAAGTCCACGAAGTGCTTCGGTGGCAGTTGACGTGGCCGAGGTTGATTGAAGGGCTTCGCTATATGAAAGAACAGAAGCGCCGTATTTTCCTTGAACTGATAATCCGGCTGCCCACCAGGCGCTCATGACCATTGAGATCACCGCAAGAATCCCGGTGATGGTTAATGCTCGTTTGAGGGAAATCTTTCGACTGCTCCAAGCATCAATTAACCAGATAACTGGCGCTGGAGCAATCATGAGTAATGCCGTGGCATTGAGTCCACCCGAGGACATGATGACTAAACCAAAGATGGCGAAGTACTTGAACTTAGGTTCGCGAATAATTTTGAGCGTGAGACCAATGATCCAAGGCAAGAGAGCCCATGGAAGTAAGAGGGCAGAAGTGCGCGAGATGTACGGCAAAACATACGGGGACAGTTGGTATGCGATACCAGCGATGAAGTACGACGTCGTCGGGAGGTCAAGTAACTTCGCGAGCCAACGTGCACCGA
This sequence comes from Bifidobacterium breve, assembly GCA_945896935.1. Lineage (GTDB taxonomy): Bacteria > Actinomycetota > Acidimicrobiia > Acidimicrobiales > Ilumatobacteraceae > Casp-actino8. The sequence continues at coordinate 5,740 of CAMDER010000073.1, forward strand.
GGCCAGCAACGACGAGTAGTGAACCGAGCCACAGACGATGGGCGATCCAATCGGGAATATTCAGCCAATCAAAAAAGGCGAACCATGGACCAGTCGGCCACAAGTATCCAACATTTTGGTGAGGCACCCACCCCCCTAATTGGCTGGTATCCCATGTCCAGGCGGCGTCACTGAGCAGTCGGCCGGGATTGAGGTACAAATACAACTTGGTATCGGCAGGAAGTTTGCCGGGGGCCGAAAGAAGCAGTGGGATGTAGGCAATGAGAGCGATGATGCACACGTCGTAACGACGACGCAGCCATTGAATCACGGAATCGCCCCGTAGACGCCGTAGAGAGCCGTGAGGGTGGTCATGCCGCACATCATGAACCCGACAAGGTACGGCCACCACTCCTTGCGCTTGGGATGTTCAAGCCATACTGCTGCCGCAATGAAAAGTGGAAACGCGGTAAACAAGAACCTTGGACGTGCTGTCACGGTGGCGGGTAACAGCATCAAGGCGACAATGATGATGCTGTAGGCAAGTGCGGGTAAAGGAATGTGATGTCTCTTCCAGACCAACCACAAAAGAAATAGCGTTAAAACAAATGACGCCGCCGTTATGAGGTCGGTTGGTGAGGTGAGTGGTTGGGTGAAAGCTTCAAGAGTTCTTCGGATTGCAGTCAGACCGAAACTCGCGCCTTCTTTCCAAGCCTCGCCTTGAACTCTGAACCAGACGCCTGATTCATCGGCGTGATTATTGATCCACAACTGGTAACCAATAAATCCAATGGGCGACAAAAGTGGGGCAATAAAGGGTCGAAGGGATTTGGTCTGCCGCCAGGCCAAGAAAGCCGCAACCGTACACGCGGCAATGATTGCGATGCCATTCGGTCGAGTTGCTGTCGCGAGCGCTGCAACAACGCCGGCGAGCAACCATTTTTCTTTCTGGAGCAAGAGCAAACATGCGGCCGCCAGAAAAATCAATAGTGCCTCGCTGTATGCGAAAGACAACACAAAACTTCCGGGGAATAACGCGCACAAAATCATTGCTCGCTTGGCGACAGAAACTCCGAACCATGACCTGGCCAGTAAGCCAACCAGAACAATAAAGCCGGCACCTAATACGAAGTTCAAGAAGAGTGCAGCAAGGGTGTCACCACCTGGAAGAACGGTGTCAACGAATCGCACAAGGTGGGGATATGTAGGGAAGAAAGCGAGGCGCGATTGTGTGTCGTCGTATGTGATGTTCGGTGGAACATGCGTGGGGTAGCCGTACCGAACAATGCGCAGATACCAAATGCCATCCCAAGACGTCAGTACATCGACGATCATTGACCCAGCTGATTTGGGAAGCGATCCAGAACGAGCGTGCGGATCCACTTTGCCTAAGAAGCCCCAGACGAGGTGCTCTTTGATTTTGTTTTCGTCGGCTCGAAGTTCGGCTGCAACAATGGCCGCGCCAATCATGATCGCTAAGCGTGAAAAAAGGTACGCCAATCCGGCATGTTTGAGGGCCGATCTCCACAGACTGGAACTGTCTTGGTCGGCGATCGGGAGTGTGGGGTTGCTCGCGGTATCAGGCATAGGAATGCGCTCAAAAGCGCACATGTTGACGCTAACACGGCGCACTCAGGCTCTCAGGACTAGTGGTGATGAGAAGCAAGTCGGCAGAATGGCTACATGAGTCCCGCCCAGTCACCAACACCGGTCATCGTCATCGAACGGCCAATTCCAGGAGTCGTCGTGATTCGGCTGAATCGTCCTGAACGACTCAATGCCATGACGACAGAACTCGTCGAGGGGCTTCATCAGGTGCTTGATCACATTGCGATCGACTCAGAATGCCGCGTAGTGATTTTGACTGGAGCAGGTCGAGGTTTTTGCGCGGGCCTTGATCTCACGGGATACGGAGATGCCCCGAACACCGAAGATTTCGGGGCAGTGCAGCGGTCATTTGCCGTGCAAAAGCATATTGCGGGCTTGATGTCGCATATGCGTTCAATTCCGCAGCCGATTATCGCAGCAGTCAATGGTGCGGCAGCTGGCGGAGGCTTGGCATTAGTGCTGGGCAGTGACATCCGAATCGGAGCCGAATCATCGAAGTTCAACGTGGCGTTCATTCGCGTTGGTTTTTCTGCTTGCGATATCGGAACATCGTGGCTATTGCCACGCATCGTCGGTGTCGCGCGTGCTCAAGAGCTGATGTTGACCGGACGAGTGATTGATTCTGCTGAGGCCTATCGCATTGGTTTGCTGATTGATCGCGTTGCCGATGGTGATCTAGAGAAAGTCGCGATTGCCAAGGCCGAACAGATCATGCTCAATACTCCGTTTGGCGTTGCGCTCACCAAAGAAGCGATGTGGACAGCCCTCGAGATTCCAGCGATGCAATCGGCGATTGATTTAGAGAATCGTCAACAAATGATGGCAAGTCGTACTGAAGACGCCCGCGAAGCCATGCTGGCCTTTATGGAAAAACGACCACCAAATTTTCAGAACAAGTAAATTTGTCGCAGCAAATTTGCAACGTTTTACTTGAAGTGCACTGCAACAGGTGCTTCGCCGCCGAAGAGCGGATGGTGACAGGCCACAAAGTGGGCAGGCTCAATTTCGCGCAAGGTCGGTTCTTCACTGCGGCAACGATCTGATGCATTGGGGCAACGAGGGTTGAAGCGACAGCCAGCAGGTGGCGAAACTGGCGATGGTGGTTCGCCGTCGACTACGACCTTTTTGACCGCAACCGTAGGGTCGGGTACTGGAATTGATGACAGCAAGACATCGGTATAGGGGTGGGCAGGATTGCGGTACAGATCGTCGCTGCTGGAGACTTCGCAAATCTTTCCGAGGTACATCACGGCAATGCGATCGCTGATGTTCTTGACGACAGCCAAGTCGTG
>CAMDER010000074.1 GCA_945896935.1 Bifidobacterium breve
AACCCGGCCCACGCCAGATCGCTCACTTGACGAGCAATGAGTTCGGGATCGAACTCGCCACCTAAACGCAGCAGACGCCGCGAAACACCTTCGGCCAAACCGACAAGTGCATGTGCCAACGTGCGGCGGTGTTCGGGATCAATGTCGGCCGTAATGAGCGGTTCGATGGCGTCGGCAACTTGTGATTGAAACTTGCCAGCCGCTTCGCTGAATTCGGGATCGCGGCGTGAGCCACCACCGAACAACAACTGGAATGCGTCGTGATCGTCGTAGACCCATTGGAAGTAGGCACGGAAACCAAGTTCGGTGCGACGACGTCCGTTGCTTTGGGCAATTTCGTCGGTCGTGATGACTTCGAGCATGCGTGCACCAGCGTCTTCAATGAGTGCCAAGTAGAGCTCGCGCTTTGATTCAAAGTGTTGATACAAAACCGGCTTAGTGATTCCAGCTGCTTCGGCGACATCGTTCATTGATGTTTGGTGATAGCCCTCACGAGCAAACACATCGAGCGCAACGGCAAGCAATTGTTCGCGACGTTCAGCGGCCGGCATTCTTAATGACATAACGCCCTCACGGTACCTTTATAAACCTTGAGCGATGTCATCTTTTTCGGCAGCCTTGACGGCGTATCCGAGAACGATGGCAGGAGCAAGAAGAATGGATCCGACCACCATGCAGATGGTGATGAAGGTGACCATGGTGTCGTTGAAATCAACCACAAAGGCCACGATGAAAAGAGCGATGGCTGCTGCGAAAAGCAAATATCCAAGTCGATTGGCGCGCTTGGTCCACAACGCAATTATCGCCCGGCGGGCGCGAACGGGATCGGAAGACGAACGTGGGCTTTCGGGGGCAGTCATGACCCTTTCAGCCTAGAGGGCAGGCTCGCAGACTCACGACGGGCTACCGTTCGCATGTGGCAGTTCTTGTGGAATGGTTTGAATCGGTATGCAAGGTGGTCATTGATCGACCCGATAAGCGCAATGCGGTCGATCTGGCGACGTTGCAGTCTTTGCATGATGCCCAAGCAACAGCAGTGTCGGGTGGCGCACGAGTACTTGTTTTGACAGGAACGCCGCCAGCTTTTTGTAGTGGCGCCGATCTTGGTGGAGTTGAGTTGGGTGAATTCACCGACACTCTGTTGTCGGTCTTGCGCGGATTCGGATCAATGGATTGCCTGACGCTCGCGGCAATTGATGGTCCGGCGCTTGGTGCAGGTTCGCAGTTAGCCGCTGCCTGCGATTTACGCATTGCGACACCGAAGAGCAAGTTTGGAGTACCAGCTGCAAAGTTGGGTTTGGCAGTTGATTCGTGGACAGTCGAACGCATCGGGCGCGAAGCCGGATGGAGCGCGGCGCGTTACATGTTGTTGTCGGCCGAAGCGATTCACGCTGATGAACTCGTCGGTGGATTTGTGCATCGACTCGGAACACTTGATGATGCAATGACATGGGCACACGAGATGTCGCTACTTGCACCGCTCACGATCAAGGCCCACAAAATGGCTCTTGAACGTTTATCTGGTGCAGATATTTCTCTTGAAGCTGTTGAACACGCACGACTTGCTGCTTGGGCCAGCAACGACGCTAACGAAGGTCGACAAGCGTTTCTAGAAAAACGTAAGCCGAATTTTCTTGGTAGTTGAAATGATGCGTAGTTGAAATGATGCGTAGTTGAATTAATGCGTAGTTGATTTTCAGTTCAAGTCGCGGTCGCGCGCCCGCACCGACAAGAAAACCCGCCAGAAAATAAAGGCCATACCGAGAAACATGATGAAGAACAACAATAGTTGTTGCCATCCGCCGCGGTCACTTGAACTAGTTGGTTCACGACCGCATCCGGGTTGTGGATTCGAACTAATACACGATGTGACATCGCGTTCAAGATTCATGAAATCGTTTTCGGTGGTAGGCGGCTGGGTGTCTTGTTGTGTGTCTTGCTGGGTGTCAGTCTGAGTGTCGAGTTGCGTGTCGGCCGGGGGAGTCGTCGCGGATGCGGCAGACGACGTTGCTAGTCCGACGCCGAGTGCCAACGAGATGGCGAGTAGTGCAGTAGTCAGGATCCGGCGAATATTCACCCCTTCATCGTGCCACCTCACACCACCAAACAGTGCTTCTGGTGCAGGATCGTGACGAAATACGCAGCGATTCTGCACCAGAAGCACGATTGACTTTTTGTATGAGGGGTCGGCTTTAAGGGTTCTGGTTCGGGGGACTACGATCAGTGAGGTGACTACTCGCCGCACTGTCTTAGTTGTTGACTTTGGTGCGCAGTACGCACAACTCATCGCTCGTCGCGTGCGCGAGCACAAGGTGTACTCCGAGATCGTTCCGCACACCATCACAGCAGCCGAGATTGCCGCCAAGAACCCAGCCGCCATCATCTTGTCGGGTGGGCCAAAGAGTGTGCATGTTGAAGGTGCCCCGCGTCTCGACCCCAAGGTGTACGAATCGGGTGTTCCGATCTTGGGTATTTGTTACGGCGCCCAGTTGATTGCTCATCAACTCGGTGGTGAAGTGGGTCGTGGTTCACGTGGCGAATATGGCCGCGCCCAAATGACGCGTATTGCCGGTTCACAATCAACTTTGCTCACTGCCGACTTGCCTGATGTGCAAGAAGTCTGGATGAGTCACTTCGATGCGATTTCGCAAGTGCCCTCCGGCTTTATTGCAACTGCGTCGACTCCCGAAGCTCCCGTTGCTGTTCTCGAAAATGCTGATCGCAAAATTTGGGGAGTGCAATATCACCCCGAAGTCGTGCACTCTCCGTTTGGTGCACAGGTTCTTGAAAACTTCTTGCACAACCTTGCTGGTTGCGATGCCAGTTGGACCATGGGCTCGGTCATTGATGAACAAATTGCTGTGATTCGTGCGCAAGTAGGTGACAAGCGCGTGATCTGCGGTTTGTCGGGCGGAGTCGACTCGGCTGTTGCTGCTGCACTTGTTCATCGCGCGATTGGTGCACAGCTCACGTGTGTGTATGTCGACACTGGCCTCATGCGTAAAGGTGAAAGCGATCAAGTTGTTGAAACGTTTAAGCGCAACATGGGTATCGAACTGATTCATGTCAATTCGGGTGCCAAGTTTTTTGATGGTCTCAAAGGAACGACCGAACCAGAAGCCAAGCGTAAAATCATTGGCGAGCTTTTTGTGCGCGTTTTTGAACAGCACACGGGTGGCGTCACCGATGCTGAGTTCTTGGTTCAAGGAACCTTGTATCCCGACCTCATTGAGAGCGGTGGCACCGATGGCACGGCTTCGGTCATCAAGAGTCACCACAACGTGGGCGGACTGCCCGCCGATATGACGCTCAAGTTGGTTGAACCTTTGAGGGCCTTATTCAAAGACGAAGTGCGCCGACTCGGTAGCGAATTGGGTCTGCCCGACGAGATTGTCTGGCGGCAACCGTTCCCAGGTCCGGGACTTGGGGTGCGAATTATTGGCGAAGTGACCCCTGACAAGGTGGCTATTTTGCAAGAAGCCGACGCCATTGTTCGTGAAGAAATCCGTCTGGCCGGGCTTGAGCGCGAAATTTGGCAGGCCTTTGCCGTTTTGCCCGATATCCGCTCGGTGGGCGTTATGGGCGACGAGCGCACCTATGCATATCCGATCATCATTAGAGCTGTGACCAGCGACGATGCCATGACTGCCGACTGGGCCCGCCTGCCCTTTGACCTGCTTGAACGGATGTCGAGCCGCATTATTAGCGAGGTCGAAGGCGTCAATCGGGTGGCTTACGACATCACGTCGAAGCCGCCCGGCACGATCGAATGGGAATAGCCCGACTGCAACACATTCGTAATAATCGCTAGCCTGCCAAGGGTCATGTTGAGTCGTCGCCCAAATCCCCGAATGCGCCGCCTGGCTGCTCAGGTTTTGGTAAGCGCCATGTTGCTCGGCACCGCCGGAGTTGTGGCCGTCGAACGACCAGTTGCCGCCGACTCGGTCGATGATGCCAAGCGCAAGGTCCGCCAAATGGCCGATCAGCTTGAGGCCGCCGAAGCAGAAGCCGACCGTCTGTCCGAAGAACTCCGTATCGCCGAAGACGACAAAATGCAGCTCGAAATTGGCATCACCCAAACCGAAGCCGATATTGCGGTCAAACAAACCGAACTTGGTGGATTGCAAACCGAGATGTCCGACTTGGCAGTCGAAGCATTTGTTGGTGGCGGTCGCGGCGGAAGTATCACTGGTTTGCTCGCTCCAGGTGGGGGCCCAAATGAATCGGTGCAGAAACAGTCGCTCACTGAAATTGCTCTCAACGTCGGTTTCGCAACATCAGACAAACTTGATTCGGTCATCACCGATCTGGCGCAACTCACCGAGCAATTGAATAAGCAGAAAAATACGGCTGAAGATTTAGCGAAGAGCATCATTGGTCTGCAAGAAAAGACCGACAAGGAAATCTCTAAGTACACCAAGCTCGTGGCCAAAGCCGAAAAAGAACTTGGAAGCGCACTTGCTGCAGAAAGAGCTCGTCGTGCGGCCGCAGCTGCTGCAGCCGCACGGGCACAAGCAGCGGCTCTCGTTGCGTCGCGAGCAAATGGTATTCCTAACTCTCCAGGTGAAGCAGCCAAAAAGGTTTTTGATCCTTCAACAATTCCTTCGACAAGTTCACGTGCCGCAATTGCAGTGGCGGCCGCGAAAAGTCAGGTTGGCGTTCCTTACGTGAAGTACATGTCAAAAGAGGGAGTCGGTTTTGACTGCTCTGGACTGACGTCGTACGCGTGGCAGCAAGCTGGCATTTCGTTGCCACATCAGTCGCGAGCGCAGTTCGCTCGAGGACCACAGATTCCGACTGAATACATTGAGCCAGGCGACCTCGTGTACTTCCATAGCCCCATCAGCCACGTGGGTATCTATATCGGTGGAGGAATGATGGTTGATGCTCCTGGCGTTGGACGAAATGTGCGAATCGCCGCGGTGACGTGGGCCAAAGTCGTTGGCGTGACTCGCCCGGGGTGAGCCCGACTTGTTCTTGCGGACTACGGTTCTGTTGACAAGAAGGTGAACGGAGCAAGTATGGCTGACGAAGCCACATCACAACCCGCGGGTATTCAGCGTGTTGATATTCAGGGTGTTGATGTCAACAAGGTTTCGGCGTGGCTCTCTGCGAATGTCGATGGAGCACAGGCACCGTATTCTTTTTCATTAATTGCGGGCGGCCGTTCAAACCTCACCTACAAAGTCACAGATGCAAACAACGTCAACTATGTGTTGCGCCGTCCACCACTTGGTCATGTGTTGGCGACTGCCCACGACATGGCCCGCGAACATCGAATCATTGCTGCAGTCGGCAAGACCGGTGTTCCTGTCCCCAAAACGCTTGGGGTGTGCACCGACGACAGTGTGAATGGCGCGCCGTTTTATGTGATGGCTTTTGTTGAAGGTGAAGTTTTAGATAGCGCCGAAAAAGCCATCAAGCTTGATTTGTCGTTGCGCATCGGTGCATCAATGAATTTGATTGACGTCTTGGCCGAACTGCATGCAGTTGATGTTGACGCAGTGGGACTTGGCGATCTGGCAAAGCGCGAGGGTTATATCGAGCGACAGATCAAGCGTTGGAGTACTCAGTGGGAGAACTCGAAGACGCGTGACTTGCCCGAGATTGACGAAGTGGTTCGTTTGCTATCAAGCAAAGTTCCGCAACAACAAGGTGTCGTCATTGCGCACGGAGATTTTCGTTTCGGCAATGTGTTAACCAATATGCAAACTGGTCGCATTGCGGCGGTGCTCGATTGGGAATTATGCACGCTCGGCGATCCGCTCGCCGATCTTGGTTACATCGGCGTCTATTGGAGCGATGGTCCGTCATCGGCTTTGCGCGCTAATGATCCGACGCCGGCAGGTGGCTTTGCGAAATATCAAGATCTCGTTGATCGCTATGCGAAAACAACTGGCCGCGATGTGAGCGGAGTTGATTATTACGTGGCGTTCTCGTGTTGGCGGCTTGCGGTGATTAGCGAAGGTGTGTACGCGCGGTATTTACATGGTGCGATGGGTCAGCAAGAAGGAATTGACATGAATGCCATGCGTGCTGGTGTTGATGGATTAACAACACGCGCGCTCGAATCGATACGGAGACTGTTATGAGTAACGATGTTCTTGTTGGCTGGGAAAAAGGAACTTTTACTGCTGCGTCAATCACGCACGACACGTATCGCCGTGGAACCGGTCCAGGAATCATTGTGGTGCACGAAATTCCGGGTATCACGCCGGCCGTTGCAAAGTTTGCGAATGATCTTGTTGATGCGGGTTTCACAGTCATCATGCCCGTACTTGTTGGCACACCAGGCAAGGTCCCGAGCGGTAGTTATATGGCTTCATCGATGGCCAAAGTATGTATCTCGAAAGAGTTCACCAATATGGCACTCAATCAAACGTCACCGGTGATCGCTTGGCTGCGGGCGCTTGGTCGACAATTGAATAATGAGCTCGTCGAAAAAGGAATCAGCAGCAAGGGGATTGGTGCTCTTGGCATGTGCTTCAGCGGTGGATTCGCTTTGGGAATGATGGTTGACGATCATCTTGTTGCGCCGGTATTAAGCCAGCCGTCGATGCCGTTCAACGTGAGCAAAAGTCGCGCCGGAGATTTGAATCTGTCACCCGATGATCAGATTGCCGTTGTTCGTCGTGCCGAAGAAGGTTGCCAAGTACTTGGATTGCGATTCACCGGCGACAAGTTGGTGGGGGATCGGTTTGAGTCGTTGCGCAAGTTGATCGGCGATGCATTTATTGCCATTGAGTTGCCGTCGCAGAACAAGAAAGATCACTCGGTGCTCACCGAACAACGCGATGAACCAAGTGTGCAACGCGTGATTGAGTTCTTCAACGAAAAGCTAAAGTAATTGTTAGTAGGTAAGTGTGAAGCGAGCGTGTTGCCACGAGGTAAGTGCGTCTAGTGGCGAGCCTGTTGATTCAAGCAAGTGGCGCGCCAACAAACCTTTCGCGGCTTTGGCGTCGTGACCCGCAACTTTTCCTGACTTCTCGACAAACGTCACCGAACTCAAACTTGCGTACGCGTTGGGGGTCGGTGTCCACGCCGCACGATGTTCGTTCGGCAGTAGATCAATCACGTGATGGCCAGCGAGTCGCGCGTTCAACGCTTTCGACAACGGCTCGCGCCACCAGGTTGACAACTTTCCGATCGGCGCAAACGACGCGCCCATTTTCAATTTGTAATCGGGTATCTGATCGTCAAAGCCAACGAGGCCAAGTAAGCCCGACAACACAATGATCGACTCAACTGCTCGGGCATGAACCTTGGTGTTCATGGTTGAGGGCGACATGTGGTCCCACACCACGCCGGTGTAGCGCTCGTGGGCCGCCATGGTTGGGGCGCCGACAATTGACGTATTCATTTCTTGGGCGTGGGTCAAATGTTTGCCGCCAACCCCCAGCAATTTGGCGTCGCCTCCGCCAAGTTCTTCGAGGGCAGTCGCAATTTGCGAGCGATATTTGCCGACGGCTTTGCCGAAATCGCCAGAAGTCGCCTTCCACTTGGGTGCCGAACCGCCCTCGGCCTTGCCCTCCGATGGAGGGAGCAAAATTACCAGGGGAAATGACTTTCGGCTCACGGTACAAATTCAACTCTATGGAGACAGCGAGTATCGTGATGATCATGCGCATTCATGTCGACGCCGAAAAATGTCAAGGTCACAACCGCTGCTACGCGTTAGCCCCCGAACTTTTTGATGTTGATGATTACGGCAATGCCGTTGTTATCGGCGACGGATCAGTGCCGGTCGAACTCGAAGACCGAGCTCGTTTGGCGCTGGCGAATTGTCCCGAATTCGCAATCACGATTTCTGAATGATTGTTTGACCCCCTCATGACAACTACCGAAAACTTGAACGAAGATTTCACGCCCGTCACCGATTGGGCCACCGACTTCGATCACGCTGATCCGCAATACAACCGTAACGCGCATGAAATTTGGGCCGAGCTTCGTGGCACGTGTCCCGTTGCTCACTCCGACCGTTACGGCGGAACCTGGCTACCCACAACGCATGAGTATGTGCGCGAAATTGCGTACGACACCGAAAACTTTACGAGCCGTGCGGTCATCGTTGAAAAAATGGTTCCACCAGATCCGGCACCTATCGGTGGTGCACCGCCGATTACTAGCGACCCGCCGTTTCATATCGAAGCCCGCAAACTTTTGTTGCCACCATTCGCTCCGAAAAAGATCGAGTTATGGGAACCCGAAGTCCGGACCTTGTGTCGCGGCCTTCTTGACTCAATGATGGCTGATGTTGCAGCCGGCAAGACAATCGATGCTGCGGCCGATTATGCCAAGCGCATTCCGGTCAACGTGATTTCACGCATGCTTGGTTTCCCGATGAGCGACGAAGACTTGTTCCTCGAGTTTGTTCATGACGTTCTTGAAGGTATTGATGACGCACCAGAAGTTCGATTCGTCAAAATTGAACGCTTGATTCAGTACATCGTTGCTCAGATTGAAGATCACGTTGAGAATCCGCGTGATGACCTCACGTCGTATCTGATGGGTGTTGAATTGTTTGGCGAAAAGTTGTCCGTCGAACAC
>CAMDER010000075.1 GCA_945896935.1 Bifidobacterium breve
GCAATGAGCAACATGCCAAGTACGAAAATCCACACCGATGGACTTGCTGCAGCAATCGTTGCTGCTCCAGATATTGCCAGCAGACCGCCGGCCATTGCGGTACGGCGATGCATTCGATCAACGACTCGTCCAAGAATGGGTGAAATACCCATCACTATCTCGGTGATCATGAGTGCTAATCCAAGACGCGACAGACTGATCTGAAAATCATCCGAGATGCTCGCAAGAAATGGTGGGGCATAACGAAAACATGCGTTTGATGTCAGTCGCGCAATAGTCAGCGTTGAAACATGGCGACGAGTCTCTTCAGAATACGAGTCGTCAAGAAACCGATCCGCAAAATACTTGTTGTTGCTCATGGGTTGACTTCGCCGCCAGAGTCAATGACATCAAAGTCATTTTCTTCAGTGTTCTCGTTGTCGCCCGATTTGGCGATCAGATAACCAATGGCCCGTTCAGTCTTTTCGTAGCGGCGCGTGATCTCCCAAAAATCTGGACCGTGCCCCGATACATGTAAGTGGGCTAATTCGTGAACGATCACGTAATCAAGAACCCATGAAGGAAATCCAACCAGGCGAGTTGACATGCGAATGCTCTTTGTTGATGGCGTGCAGAGTCCCCACACCGATGTCAGATTTTCGGCCCATTCAATATCGTTCGGAGTATGTAACGAGTACCGCTTGGCGAGTATTCGCGCGCGTTCGGTGAGATCAACTTCTTGTGTGGCGATTTTTCGTTTGAAGCGGCGCACCATTTCGGCGATATTGGTGGCTTCTTCGGCCTTGCTCATCCAACTCGGAATTGAAACGCGCAAGACATCGCCATGCATTTGGGCACTGACGGTGCGACGACGCTTTTTTGAACGAATGACTTCAACTTGAAATGGTTCGGCCTGAACTGGGGAGTCGTCAAAAAGTTTGAGTTCAGAATTTTCTGATTCGGAATGATTGGTATTCATGTTGCTCATTCGACTGCACCGGTGTTGCGCAGTTCATCGGCAATGAGTTGCAACGGAAAGAGAAGTGATCCACATTTCCAACCGTCGGTGGGCGTGTGCTCAAACCACGAACCGGCCAAGTTGGGGAAACGCTGTTCACCGCCGCCGAGGTGTTCGTGCATCAGGCGCAACACACCTCCGTGCGAAATGACCAAAACACAACCGCCGGCATTTTGCGCAACGATGTCGTCAAGCGCGGCTTGGGCACGGGATGTCGTTGAGGCAACGGTTTCAAAATTGGGTGGACGGCGATCGGCCTCAAGGTAGCCCGGCCATTGCACACGAATTTCGTCTTGAGTCAGGCCCTGCCATTCACCGGCATCATTTTCTCGCCATTGAGGGTCAAGTCGGTGATCTGAACAGCCGATGACTGAGGCAATGGTTTGTCCCGTGACTCGAGCTCGCTCTAAATCGCTCGTCACGACGACGTCAAAAGTGGGGCATTCGGTGGCGATCAGCCCACCGGCGAGTTGGGCTTGTTCGAGACCGAGTGGGGTGAGCGGTGGATCGGCCTGGCCTTGCCAGCGACCAGTCGCGTTCCATGTGCTTTGGCCATGTCGCAGCACCAAGATCCGCGTCCGAAGTTGGTTGGAGGGTTCTGCGGGCACAACCCACGAGGGTAGTGCGGGTACGCTCGGCGAGGTGGCAACTCTGCGTCTCTTTGCTCAAGCCCGAGAAGTGGCCGGTACTTCGAGTGACACTGTCGATGGAGCCACCGTTGATGAAGTGATTGCCAACGCAGTCGCTCGTTATGGACAAAATTTTGCCAACCTGTTGCCGACTTGTCGAATTTGGCTGAATGGTGAAGCGGTACCTGCTTCGACCACTGTGAGCGACAAAGATGAAGTAGCGGTTTTGCCACCTGTCTCTGGAGGATGCCAATGAATATGACAACGAATAATCCAGATCAACCATCTGGTGATCCGGCGGCGTTGTCGTTGCCCGATTTACGCGCCGAACGTGATGCGCAGCGCAAACACGAAGACGCGGTTTCGTTTGTGCGGCGCTTAGCTCAAGGTCGTCTTGACTTGGTCACTGCAGTGCGCCGACACAAGGCCGACGGTACGGGGGAAGTTTCGGTTGCCGAGATCGTTCGCTCGGGTGTCGGTCCTGCTCCAAGCACAGGTTCGGCGCGTCCGCCCCGAGATACCGAAGTCAGTGCCGATCATCCATTGTTGACCGAGTTTGATGCACTGTGCGATCAATTGGGCTTTGACAATATGGCCGACCTTGATGAAGCGGGCTTGCAGGCGCTTGAATCGGGTTTGAAGGCTTTTGAATCGCAGCAGTCGGAGATACGTCGGCAGTTGTTTGACCGTATTGATGCCTTAACCGCTGAATTGGTGCGGCGCTACCGCGATGGCGATGCCTCGGTTGACACCCTTTTGCAGAACTAGAGCCATCAACTTCAGTCCCTTCTTGGGGCACGCTCAGGCAAAGGTTGCCGAACGCCGATAGTTTTCATCTCCTGTGACGCGTGTAGCCATGCTCTCTTTCCACACCTCGCCTTTGGCTCAGCCAGGGGTTGGTGATTCGGGCGGTATGAATGTGTACGTCCGTGAACTTGTTGCGGGCCTCGCACATGCCGGCGTTGAAGTCACTACCTATACGCGCGAGTGGCGCAGTGGATTGCCACGAGAAGTTTTGGTTGAACCCAATCACCGCGTGGTTCATGTGCCAGCCGGCCGATTTGATTTGCCTAAAGAAGAACTTGAAGGCATGGTGCCCACGTTTACCGATTTTGTTTTGGACGATATTCGCCATGCCCACGCCGCCGATGTCGTGCACGCCAATTACTGGTTGTCGGGAGTGGCCGGACATTCGATTAAGCATGAACTTGATATTCCATTAGTGACGACCTTCCATACGTTGGCGCGAGTGAAGGCCGAGGGCGGCGACCCCGAACCCGAACGTCGCGAACGTGCCGAAGCACAAATCATTGGTTGTGCCGATGCGATTTGTGTGAGTTGTGATGAAGAAGAAGATCAGTTCCGTCGTTTGTACGGAAATCCTCCTGGGTTAGTTGAAATTGTTGCGCCTGGTGTTGAACACGCTTTCTTTACACCTGGCGACAAGCGCGGCGCTCGTTTTGCGTTAGGTATGGGCGATGGCCCGGTGTTGTTATTCGTCGGTCGCATTCAGCCTCTCAAGGGTGTTGATATCGCGGTTCGCGCGTTGGCAGCACTAAATCGCCGCGATGCTTCGTTGTATGTCGTGGGTGGCGCGAGCGGAATGCAAGGCGACGCCGAAGTTGTACGCGTGAACGCGTTGATTAACGAACTTGGTCTTACCCAACAAGTGCACTTTGTTGAACCACAGGCGCACCATATGTTGTCAACGTATTACCGCGCCGCCGATGCAGTGTGGGTACCAAGTCGTTCTGAAAGTTTTGGACTTGTTGCTCTTGAAGCAGCCGCCTGCGGAACTCCAGTGATTGCTAGTGCAGTTGGTGGACTGTTGTCATTGGTCGATCACGGTTTAACTGGTTACTTGGTTGCCGATCGTGATCCAGAGATGTTTGCGAAATACACCACCGAATTGTTGAACAATCCGGTGCTTGCAGCATCTATGAGTGCCGCCGCTGCAGAACGTGGTCGTCGTTACACCTGGAGCTTTGCCGCCGCACGCTTACGTCGCGTGTATACCGACATCACATCGCGCGCCCTCGTGAATTGCTCGTGAGCGATCTCTTTAACGATCCGTCACTAGCTGTCATCGAGCGTCAGATTGATGAGTGGTTAGCCAAATTGAAAATTGCCGACGATGTCATTTTGGCAATTGATCATGGCGATCCAGATCCGGCATATCGCGCACGATGGTATGTGCGTATGAAGGGCGAGACCAAAGACTTCATCACGGTATGGCTCACGCTCGGTCAGCGCACCTTGCGTTACGAGACGTACGTGATGCCCGCACCCGAAGAAAACATTGCCGAGTTCAACGAGAACTTGTTGCGTCGCAATGACAAGTTGATTGGTGTTCACTTTTCGTTGGGTCTTGAAGACGCGGTGTATTTACGGGGCGAGTTAGCACTCTCAGGTCTTGCCGAATCAGAAGTCGATCGCATCGTGGGTTCTGTATATGCCCATGTCGAGCAATGCTTCCGGCCGCTGTTGTCTATTGGTTTTGCCACGCGTTTCAAGAACCAGTAGTCGCCGTCAGGGCGTGGCGTCTTCCCACACTGCAGTGGTCTCGCTGGTGTTGATCGGGAAGTCGGCATCGGCGAGACCGCCAATCGGGTTAGCGTGAAGGTATGAGCAACACCTCGGGTTCTTCAACTCTGGCCATTATCGGTGGCGGAAATATGGGCGCAGCTTTAGCGGGCGGCCTGTTGGCTTCGGGCTTCGTGTCTCCTACCGATTTGGTGATCGTCGAAGTGATTGCCGGTCGCCGTGAACAACTGACCACGATGTTCCCCGGTGTCACGATTTCTCCGCTCATTACTCCGTGCGGCTCAGCAGTGATTGCGGTCAAGCCGCCCGATGTTCCCGCTGCTGCGCAATCGGCGGTTACTGCTGGAGCGAGTCGAGTGTTGTCGATTGCCGCTGGTGTCACGATCAAGACTCTTGAAGCCGCGTGTGGATCTGGCATTGCTGTGATTCGCTCCATGCCCAATACGCCGGCGTTGGTCGGCGAAGGGGCCTCGGCAATTGCTGGTGGCGCGCACGCCAACGAGGTCGATATCGCCTGGGCCGAAGCGGTGCTTGGTTCGGTGGGTCTGGTTGTTCGGGTCCCCGAATCTCAACTCGATGTGGTGACTGGCTTGGCGGGCAGTGGTCCGGCCTATTTGTTCTTGGTGGCCGAAGCCCTGATGGACGCCGGCGTGGCATCAGGTTTGCCTCGGGCCACGGCAGAAATCTTGGTTCGTCAGTTATTCGTCGGGTCAGCCAAGTTGCTGGCCGAAGGCCAAGCCCCCGCTGACCTGCGAGCCAGCGTGACTTCTCCCGGTGGGACCACCGCGGCGGGTGTTGCGGTGCTTGAAACCGAGGCCGTTCGAGCCGCTTTCATTCAGGCCGTCACAGCCGCAACCGACCGCAGCCGTGAGTTGGGCAACCGTTAGTACCTTGGTGAAACCCCCCGAAATAGGGCGGGAAATTTTGCAAAAAATCCCCGCAACAATTTTCACTTTTGGGGCGCCACGGGTCTAGGGTATGTCACAGGTCACATGACCGCTAGCTGAAGAGCTGGGAGACGCGCTCGAAAGAGCAGCGCCGACTGGGCCGGTGTCATCGGGGGGTTGACACCGGCCCTGTCGCATTTTTGGGCCACGTTTTGAGCCCACGTTCTTGATCGCATGTTTCGAGTCATCCACTGACACACTGTCGTTCGTGAGTCGCACCTATGACACCGTGTCGTTTTTATCTGACTTGGGTTATGAGTCAGAGCACGTTGGTGTCGTGAAGGCAGTCCTTCGCGAATCGGCACCGCAAGTTGTGGTGATTGATCTCACTCATGGCATTGCACCGTTTGATACGCGTGGTGCCTCGTTGTCGTTGGCGCGAGCTGTTCCGTATCTCACCGAAGGAATAGTGATTGCGGCCGTTGATCCTGGTGCAAGTAGCGAACGTCGACTTGTTGCAGTTGAAGTTGCGGGTGGCGCCGGAATTTTTATTGGGCCCGATAACGGATTATTAGCGCCAGGAGTCGCACTCGCTGGTGGAGCAGAAAGGGCAGTAGTTCTTGACCGCGATGAGTTGCATTTAGCAACGCCCGGAACCACGTTTGTTGCCCGTGATGTATTTGCGCCGATCGCTGCATTGTTAGCAAATGGTGCGGACCTCTTTGATGTAGGTACCGAAATTGATCCGTCGCTGCTGTTGCCCGGCATTGTTCCGATTCCACGCGAAGAGGATGGCGGATTTGCGTGTGAAGTGCTATGGGTCGATCGCTTCGGTAACTGTCAACTCAATGTGAGTCTCGATGATCTCGAAAATTCATGGGTTAATCCTGTTCAACGCGTACGAGTTTCATTCGGTGACACCACACGCAATTTTGTTGTTGCTCAGTCGTATGCCGAGTTGGGTCAAGGTGCAGCCGGACTTGTGATTGACTCGGGTGGCCTGTTGTGTGTTGCAGTTGATAGTGGATCTGCGGCCGAGCAATTACGTTTGGGTGAAGGTCAGCAAGTGACATTGCAACCTGGGGGCGATGAACCAGCCGTTGTTACCCCGGTCTCTTTACGCCCGTCCCATTAATCCAGAATCCGATTGTGATTCTGGTGTCGATTTATTCGCTATAGCCAAATAAATCCACACCAGAATCACTAGGGTTGTCACATGCGTCCGGCTACCACATTGAGTGTTGCGATTTTGTTAGGTGCGATTTTTCTTGCCGGGATTATTTCGCTGATGCGCCTGTAATTCGTGCTTGTCATTGATTGTTAACGAATTATCGCGCAATACCTTCGGCAAGTTGTTGGGCCGTTCGCTGTGAACCGCGCGCCTGAGTTGAAGCAACCAAAAAACCGCTAAACAGAATCACAATTCCGACAAGCAAGGTGATAGCGAAAGCGCGATCTTCGCCCAATCGGCCGGCCAAGGTTCCGCTAGCCGACAACACCAAAGTGCCGAGCGCGATCAATGTATTACTGATTGCATGACGTCGCGCATTGCTGACGTGGCGCTTCGCTTCTCCGACGGCAGGTATACGACCGCGGACAACGCGAATGATTGACCACACCGCACCGCCGATAATTACTACAGCAGCAACACCTGATCCGACGGCCGCAAAAACTCGGGGTGCGACGCCAAATAATTCGCTTCCTTGTGGCATGGCCTGTTGACCGAGATCAAGAGATTTTGTTGGAGCAATGAGGACGACACCGACAGCCGCGCCCGATAATCCGATGAGCCATTGTTTGGTGATGTATCCAACTCGTGGTCCAAACAACAGATAGACCGTTCCAAGTGCGAGCCATGGAACGTTGAGTATGGCGCCCGCTAAAAAGAAAACACGAAATGATCCAAGACTCCAACCACGAGCCTCGGCCCACCACAGTGCGATTGATCCGAGTGCGAAAAGAAGTAACGAAAAACTCCATGCACCATCGTGAGGAAGTCGTCTTCGTAACCAACGATCAAAAGTTGCAATGCTGAATGCGAGTGCCACCAGTGTTGCGGCAGCAGCGAGAGCAGCATTAAGGGTCACATTGTGAGGTTAGAGCAGAGCGAGTGACGAGAGCGTGGGCGTTGTTCGAGTCATGATGACAACGGTGACCGATGACCATCGTTTATCGCCAGGTTTACCTGACGAGAGTTCGCCATCGGTCGTGGTGACGCGTAGCGTTTTACATATGGCCGAACGCCCCCGACGCCGAATTCCTGATGCAACTGTCGCGAGATTGCCGATTTATCTGCGGATACTTCAAGATCTCGCCGAAAGCGAAACAACTGGCGTTTCCTCTGAACAACTTGCCGAACTTGCGGCGGTCAATGCGGCCAAAGTACGTAAAGACTTGAGCTATCTCGGAAGCTACGGAACTCGTGGCATCGGATACGAAGTGCGCTATTTGGTGTTCCAGATTGAACGCGAACTCGGACTCAATCACGAATGGCCAGTCGTGATCGTTGGCGCCGGCAACTTGGGTCAGGCTTTGTCGGGTTATGGCGGATTTGGGCAAAAGGGATTCCCAGTAGCGGGAGTCGTTGATATTGATCCGGCCAAAATCGGCGGAGTGGTCGGTGGCGTACGGGTACGCCACATTGACGAACTTCCTCAGGTCGTCGCTTCGCGGCAAGTGGCGATCGGGGTTGTGGCGGTTCCGGCCGATGCTGCTCAAGACGTGGCCGAACGCTTGGTGAAAGCCGGAATCACCAGTATTTTGAACTTTTCGCCCCTTGTTTTGACCCTTCCCTTCGGAATTCATGTCCGAACGGTCGATCTGGCCATCGAATTACAAATTCTGAGCTACCACGAGCAGCAACGTCAGACTCGCCAGGCAGCGGTTGCTTCATCCAAGAGCGCTTCGGCGTAGTCAAGAAGTCGAGCAAGATTCTGTGCGCGTAGGTACCTCAAAAGGTCTCAGGGAATAAGGTAAGAACCGTGTCGATCGTTGTCTTCGGGGTGAATCACCGTACTGGACCCCTCGCCCTTCTTGAGCGGGTCAATATTGCCGACGACGCAATTGCCAAGACTGTGCACGGCTTGATGTCTCGCCCCAACATTCGTGAAGTAGTGGTGTTGTCGACCTGCAACCGAACTGAGGTGTATGCAGTCGCAGAAAAATTTCACGGCGCCTACGGCGACTTGCGGGATTTCTTTTGCGACCTCGGCGGTTTCTCGGCCGATGAACTCATCCCTCATGTTTACAGTCAGCATGATGATGCTGCCATCGGTCATCTTTTTGAGGTTGCTTCTGGTCTTGATTCAGCAGTGCTTGGTGAAAGTGAAATTCTTGGTCAAGTGCGTACCGCATGGGAACGTTCACAACGTGAAGGTGG
>CAMDER010000076.1 GCA_945896935.1 Bifidobacterium breve
GCATACCTGCAATGAGTGGATCATCAATGCAAACAACCACTGGTCCTCGTATCCCTAATAAATACTGCTGGAACCCTGAAACGATTCCTTGCAGATCCCCGTATTGGTCAAGATGATCTGAGTCGACATTTGTGAGTATCGACGCCGCCAAAGGCAACTCAAGATGAGTTCCATCGCTCTCATCGGCCTCGACGATCGTCCACGAAGATCCTGTCCACCTTGCCCCGACTCCTTCATCAAGTACATCGCCACCAACAACAAAGTTCGGGTCGAGCCCAGCTTCAGCAAAAATACAAACCAACAATGATGTCGTCGTTGTCTTGCCGTGTGTTCCGGCCACTGCAACTGATGGCCTCATTGCGCAAATAGATGCGAGCATCGCCCCTCGAGTCAGGACCTGTACACCACTTTGTTCTGCTTCAACTAACTCAATATTTGACCGAGGAATCGCAGTTGAGGCGGTCACCGCATCACACCCGTGGACGACCGACTTGTCGTGGCCAATATTGATCTCTATCCCCAGACCAGACAACCGATCGATGACATCGGAATTCTTGATATCACTTCCAGAAACCTCGTGACCCATTTGCACGAGACAAGTTGCAATCGCGCTCATACCAGGACCGCCAACACCAACGACATGCAGGCGTAAATGTTCATTCAAGTCGAGAACGTCACTCATACGTTGCGACCATTCGCAACATCTTGAATGACGGCGGCAATCGTACCTTGGCGATTTACCTCACCAATCTCAAATGCTCTCGCTGAGATTCGTTGCAGCTTTTCTGAATCAGATCGAAGTTCACGAATGATTTTTTGCAGATCAATCGCAACATGTTCTTCGGCTAACAATATCGCCGCCCCATTTTCTGAAAGGTAACGCACGTTGGCTGTTTGATGGTCATCTGCTGCGCCTTTCCACGGAATCAAAATTGCGGGGACTCCGGTCGCTGCCACATCGGCGATTGTTCCTGCTCCTCCACGCCCAATGAGCAAGTCAACACTGGCATAAATATCAGCCATATTTTCTTCATAAGCAACAACTTGGTATGTCATGGCGACTTCTGAGTGAGCGATCGGATTCACGTACGACTTCATAAATCGTGGCCCCACGACATGTCGAAGAGCCATCTGCGAATCATCTTTAAATTCTTTCACGAACTCGCTCACTGCGTTATTCAGCATGAGCGAACCAAGTGATCCTCCGATCACTCCAATAAAAAAAGCGCCTTCAGGAATACCGAGGCGCTGCCGCGCAGCGCTTCGATCATGCACTCGATCAATGTTTCGAATGACTCGCCGAACTGGAGCACCAGTCATGACGGCTCGACGAAGTTCACTTGATGGAAAAGCGACAGCAGTTGCCTGGGCAAATCGCGATGTCAATTTGCTTGATCGTCCAGGGATTCGGTCGTAGCTGACCACCACAATTGGAATATCCAATTTTCGTGCTGCCAATACTGCGGGCAAACTTGCGTAGCCGCCGACACTGACGACTACTTTCGGCAATTCGTCTTTGAATAGAACGACGGCGCGGCGACGCGCCTTGAGCAAGCGTGGCAGGAAGGAAAAATTGTTTCGCAATGCCTTCACCGAGAAACTTCTCTGCAGCCCAACTACATCAAAAAAGGAATGGCGAATCCCAAGGGGCGCAATGAGTTCAGTCTCAATACCCCTTTGGGCGCCGGTGTAATAAATCTGTTGGAGGTCGATTCCTGCATCAACCAGCGACTCAGCAATCGCAATTGCTGGCAGAACATGTCCCGAAGTTCCACCCCCTGCGATCACCGCAAACGTCGTCATCGCGGACGGCGAGCTACGTTCATCAATAATCCGCAGGCCACCATTGAGACAATAAGCGATGAGCCACCAAAAGAGATGAATGGCAAGGTGAGCCCAGTCACGGGCAACAGACCAACAACACCACCAATGTTGATGACAATCTGAATCAGGAACCAAGCCGAGATTCCGCCAGCCATCAGCATGCCGAAACGATGGCGACACGACAGAGCCACCTGCAGACCGAAATAGATCAAGAAGGCGAAGAGCGTGACCAGCCCAATGACCCCGAGTAGACCCATTTCTTCAGCCAAAATTGCAAAGATGAAGTCGCTATGAGCCAAGGGAACATAGCCCCACTTACCACTTCCTGCACCGATTCCTGTGCCCGTCAACCCACCGTTCGACAAACTAATGAGCGCTTGATACACCTGATAACTATCGCTCTCACGTAATGCCTCGAGATTCATAAACGATGTAAAGCGCGACATTTTGTCTGGACTCATTTTCAGGTAGATCGTTCCAAAAACTGCCGAAACTAAACCAAGGCCCGCCATCGGACGCAATGGAGCACCTGCCAGAAAAAGAATGGAAGCCGCAATCCCCAACATCACGATGCATGAACCAATATCGCTCTGAATGATTGACAAGCCTGCGCCCAAACCGACAATGCCCAAGAATGGGAACATCGTGCGATTGAGAGTTCCCATTTCTTTGTCGCGACGGGCCAGTAAGTCCGCTCCATAGATGATGATAAACAGCTTCATAAATTCAGACGGTTGAAGTTTTTGGTCACCAAATTGGACCCACGCGCGAGCACCATTGACGCTCGTTCCAAATTTCGGAATGAATGCCATCAACATCAACCCAATGCCAATCCATGGAAGAATTTTGGCGAGGTGCCGCAAGTAATCCAGACGAAACACATAGGCCGTGAACATTCCTAGTCCGCCGGCTGCTGCCATAGTTGCTTGACGAATAAACATCTTCCATGGTGAACCACCGTTATGAAACGACGTGATTGACGAAGCCGATAAAACCATCACCAAACCAAAGAGAACCAAAGTGATCGACACGGCAAGAATCATGTAGAAGCCAAGTGGCTTGGGGTCACGACTGACATCTTCACGAAAACGTGAACGGATTTTGCCTTGTCCCGCACGAGCCATTTGAGCACGTTCGTATGCAAGTCGTCGACGATCAGAAATTTCTTTCGGTCGGCGAGTTTGCCGTTGTATAGCTACGGTCATTTGATGACTCCTTCTGAACGAACTGAAGAAAGATGATCTGAAGAAAGATACTGACGAACGAGACCGGCAAAGTGATCTCCGCGTTCTGTGTAACCCCCGTACCAATCAAAACTGGTACATCCGGGTGAAAGCAGGACAACATCGCCGGCCGAAGCCAGGCGAGCTGCTTGCTCGACCGCAGCCAACATGGAATCGGCCACTACTACCGGCTTCAGACCAGCAAATATTTGCGCAATCAATTCAGCCGAATCACCGATTGCAATAACCGATTTCACGCGCGATGCTTCAACCGCGATTTGTGCAAGATCTAATCCCTTATTGCGCCCACCAGCAATAAGTACAACTGAATCAAACCCGCGCAATGCCGTAACAACTGCGTGAGGAGAAGTCGCTTTAGAATCGTCAAACCAACGAACGCCTGCGCTTTCGCCAATGAATTCGATCCGATGGTGAGGTGCCGTATATGTACTTAACGCTGTCGCTGCATCGGACGTGGTTGCTAGACCCGACTCAATGCACAACGCGCTTGCAACAAGCGCATTCGAAACATCGTGAGGCAGGGCTCGTCGCAAATCTGACAAAGACATGATCGCACCTTGTGGTCCAGTCAGCATCCCATCAACATTGCGATAATCGCCCGATCCGCCGACAACTCGGCGCCGACACGAAGCAACCTGTAAATGCTTCAGAACTTCGACCTCACCAGAAACACCGATCGCAGTGTCGGTCGGTCGGACATTGCGCCAAATGCGCGCCTTTGACGCTTCATAGGTACTCATTGATGTGTGCCAATCAAGATGATCAGAATCAAAGTTCAACCAAGCAGAGGCCTCTGCACGAAAACTTTCAATAAAGGCCAATCGAAACGAGGACGCTTCAACTACGAATGAATCAACTTCCATATCAAGCGCATCAACAAGTGGTACCTCGGTATTCCCGCAAGCAATTGTCTTGCGTCCGGCGGATTGCAAAATTGCCTCGGCCATCGTCACAGTCGTGGTTTTGCCATCGGTTCCGGTCACAGCCACTATTGGTCGCGCTCCACCGACTCGCCGAGATTCCCATTCGTAGGCAATATCGAGTTCGGTCTTTAAATCTTTGTGTTGCAAAACTGCTTCGTTGATCACTGGGTGAGTTTCTGGAATCCCGGGAGCAGGAGCGACGTATGAGGAGCTCGCTACCAAGTCCCGCAGAACATTTCCTGTAGGGGCGGTGACAACATCAATTCCAAGCTTGCGCAATTCGATTTGCTTTGATTCGTCGAGGCGATCATCGGCAGCGATGACATCAATATTTCGGCGGAGCATAAAATTGATTGTTGCGACACCCGCAACACCAACACCGTAAACAAGAACTGGTTTGCTCATGGGAGGATCGCGTCACTCATTCGGGTGAAGTCACCGATGAAAAGAGCCAAAGAACCCGCGACGCAAATGCCGCCGATAATCCAAAAACGAATGATGACTGTGGTTTCGGGCCAACCAATCAATTCAAAATGGTGGTGAATTGGTGTCATGCGGAAGAAACGTCGAGTACGGCCAGATGCTTTGAAGATCACCATCTGAATCGCGACGGAGCCAGCCTCCATAACATTGACACCGCAAATCAACGGCAAGAGAAAGTGGGTGTTCGTCGCGACGGCGAGCAGTCCAAGTGCAGCACCAATTCCCAGCGCTCCAACGTCGCCCATAAAGATTCTGGCCGGAGCCGCATTCCACCACAAGAAACCTCCACACGCTCCAGCGAAAGCAGCAGACAAGACTGCGAGGTCAAGAGGATTGACCGTGCCTCCCGCTAGTACACCGTATAACTCGGGATTTCTAAAAGACCAGTAGCCGATGATGGTGAAGGCCAAAAATCCAAAGAGAGCCGATCCGCCGGCCAGGCCATCAAGCCCATCGGTGACGTTCACAGCATTGGTCGTTGCCCACATCATGCCCGCTGTCCATACGACCCAGAGCCACCACGGAATTTCCCAACCTGGCAAGTCATAGCGGGTGAACGACAATGTTTCAGAAATATCAGTTGCGGCCGCCAACCACCAGGTGATTGCACACGCCATGGCGAAGGTGATGTAGCCCTTCTTCTTCCAAAAGATTCCTCGATTGTGACCTTTGTTGACTTTGATGACGTCATCGAGAAGGCCCATCGCGGCCATCGCCAAAATGCCAACCCAAATAATTAAAGCCTGATTAGAAAATGCCAGCCCATCACGAAGATGAGCGACAATCCAACCGACCATCGCTGAAGAAACAATTGCCAGCCCACCCATAGTGGGTGTTCCTGACTTCTTTTGATGATGCTCTGGGCCATGGTCTTCCTTGCCCAAAATTGGCTGTCCTTTGCCACGATTGCGAAAAAAGGAAATGAGAAAACGACTTCCCAGCAACGAAAAGAACATGGCCGTTGCTCCAGCAATCATGACGGCGATCATGCGAGAGTCCTCAACATTTCTAACGCAACCATGCGGTCATCAAAAGGATAATTTTCGGTGCCAATTGTTTGACTCACTTCATGTCCTTTACCAGCAATGAGAACAACATCTCCGGAACGGGCATTATTGATGGCTCGTTGAATAGCTCGACGGCGATCAACATCAGTCGACAACAATCGATGTCGCATGTGATCTGGAATACCCGCGATGATTGACGACATAATCGCCTCAGGATCTTCTGAACGCGGATTATCTGAGGTAACGATCACGACATCTGCCAGAGAAACAGCAATCTCGCCCATAATCGGTCGCTTCATTTTGTCGCGATCTCCACCGCATCCAAAAACCAAAATCACTCTTGACTCAGGAGATGATGCACGAACAGAACGCAAAACCTCGGCGAGTCCATCAGGCGTATGGGCAAAGTCAACGAGGACAACAAAATCTTGCCCACCTTCAACTTGTTCAAAACGGCCTGGAACTGCAGGGGCCGATTCAAGTCCGTTCACGATGTCATCAATGGTGACACCGATTTCACGAGCTGTCGTCGCAGCTGCGAGAGAGTTCATCACATTGACATTTCCGCCAATACCAACTCGAATCGTACGACCGCTCCAGGAATATTGATGAGTTGTGGCAGAAACTTGCAAATCATCAACATCGCTCATAGAAAACGGCACTATTGAAATCTGGGATTCGCGGAGAATACGTTGCCCGCATACATCATCAGCATTGACGACACCCACCGAAGTGAACTCGTGAGCAAACAGTCGAGCCTTGGTCTGAAAATAGTTTTCTTCTGACCCGTGGAAATCTAAATGATCACGTCCGAGGTTTGTGAAAACACAGGCTGCGAAAGAGGTCCCGTTGACGCGCCCAAGTGACAGCGCATGAGACGAAACTTCCATGGCCACAGCACGAGTTCCATGAGCAACCATTTCAGAGAAGTTGCGCTGCAAATCAGCTGCCTCGGGCGTCGTGAAAGTTCCACTCAACGTGCCAATGACCTCAGTTTGCATGCCAGAGGCCTTCAAAATAGACGCAAGCAAATGTGCAGTCGTCGTTTTGCCATTAGTACCAGTGATTCCAACAAGAGATAAATGTCGTGAGGGATTTCCATATAGCTCGGCAGCCGCAAAGCCAACGCAGGTCCGAGGTTCATCAACGATGATTTGGGGGATTTCTTTTGAAATATCGCCGATCTCACGTTGTACAAGCAACGCCACGGCCCCACGTTCAACTGCTGCCGCAGCAAAATCATGGCCATCAAATTTTTCGCCCTTGATACAGCAAAAAAGTGAGCCGACACGAACCTGGTGCGAATCATGAGTCATTGAACTGACGATGACGTCAGGGGTCCCGTTCAATAAACGCGGCGCCGAGACAGCACACGCACTCATTATTTCCTCAACCCGACGTTGCGCCATGTTCAGCCGCCTACCGGACAACCAGTGTCACCTGGTGTTGGCTGAATGGACAATTCATGGATAGCAATCTCGGCCAAATTTGCAAAGACTGGTGCCGCCGCTGTTCCACCGAAGCGGTCACGGCTCGAGCGATCTGGTTCGTCAATGGAGACAAGAATGGTCACTTGTGGATTCTTCGCTGGGAAAAACCCAACGAATGTCGCGAAGTATGAGCGCAATCCGTCGTCACTCTTGTACGTACCATTGTCCTGAATCTTGTATCCAGTACCTGTTTTTCCAGCAACAGAAATTCCCGTGACTTGAGCGCGGGAACCCGTACCTTCACATACAACGCCGGTCAACATTTCTGTCATGGTGGCCGCTGATTCTTCCGATATGACGCGATGAGTAGATCCTGAAGGCGTTTCCCATTTAGATCCCTTCTCATCAATCGTTGCTCGAACAAACTTGGGTGAAACGTACACACCTTTGTTTGCTACGACGTTGACCGCCGAGACAAGTTGTAGCGAGGTTGACGAGAAACCATATCCATAGGCAATCGTTCCGTTTTGCGAACCCTTCCAGTCTTCTGGAGCCTTCAAAATTCCGGCACTCTCGCTCGGAAACTCCAGTTCAGTTAATTTGCCAAAACCGAAACTTGACAGATAATCGTGAAGTTTGGGTGAACCCAATTCGCTAGCAGCCATCATCGTTCCGATGTTCGATGAGTCCACAAGAATATTTCGTAATGTCATTGGTTCAAGATCATGCGGATACGCATCATTAATTGTGTATTCGAATTTTGTGCCCTTGTCAAAAGTGTGCGTACCCGCAACTTCGTACACCCGATCTGGTGTCGCAATACCCGAGTCAATTGTGGCTGACACGCTAAACACTTTTGCAACAGATCCAGGCTCGTAAGCCTCGACTGCAGCTAAGTTGCCTGCAGTTACTGCTGCTATCCCGTCATCGCCGCGTCGCACACTGACAATTGACAACACTTCACCAGTCTTTGTATCCAAGATGATCGCGTTGCCACCTTTTGCTGACAATTCATTCACTCGAGCGAGAAGGGCTTGCTCAGTTTGATACTGCATTGAACGGTCAACTGTGAGAACAAGATCGGTACCGGGACGTGCTTGCGAGACAATGTGACTAGTACCGGGAAGACTACGACCGCGCGATGCCTGCTTGACCATTTCGCCGTCAATGCCCGTCAACACTTTGTCGTATTGCAGTTCAAGACCGGTTGCACCCGCACCGAATGGATCGGTACGACCGATGATGTTGGCTGCGAGTCCCCCAGCGACTTGAACCCGCTTCGGCTCGCTGACTCCGTTGACACCAGAGAGATTCAACGAAAGAACCGCATCAGCGACATCTTGATCAACAAA
>CAMDER010000077.1 GCA_945896935.1 Bifidobacterium breve
CGCGCCATCGACAAGGCCGTGCATTTACTCGATCTTGACTAGCGAAACTGCTGAGCCTTTTCAGTCAAGGCCTCAATGAGCTCGGTAAAACTTTTTTGAAATGAAGCCACGCCTTCTTGCTCTAGTTTTTGCGCAACTTCTTCCATATCAATGCCGATCATCTGTAATGAACGCCAATCAGCGTGGGCTTGACCGATATTGATATCAATTGTTCGTGACACCGTGCCATGGTCGGCGAAGGCATCAACGGTGGCATCTGGCAATGTGTTCACCGAGTCGGGGCCGATGAGTTGATCGACATACAAAGTGTCCGGGTAGGCGGCATTCTTCGTACTTGTCGACGCCCACAATGGTCGCTGTACTTGGGCACCACGTTGCGCCAATGCTTCCCATCGCGGTCCAGAAAAAGTTGTTTCGAATGCTTCATAGGCCAAAACTGCTTGGGTAATCGCTGCTTTTCCGCGGAGTGATAATGCTTCTGCTGTACCTAACGAGTCAAGACGCGAATCAACTTCTGAATCAACACGACTGATGAAGAATGAGGCCACACTGGCAACTTCGTTGATCGTCTGACCGACAGCAAGACGATCCTCAAGACCATCAATGTAAGCATCCATCACCTTTTGGTAACGCTCGAGGCTAAAGATCAAGGTCACGTTTACATTACGACCAGCAGCAATCATCGCTCGAATAGCCGGGATGCATGGTTGTGTCGCCGGGATCTTGACCATCAAATTGGCACGATGAACGGTGTCCCATAAATGTTGTCCGGCAGCGAGAGTCCCTTCTTCGTCAAGAGCCAAGTTGGGATCGACTTCAACGCTCACAAACCCATCAGTCCCACCACTCGATTCGTACACCGGAGCAAAGACATCAAGTGCACCATGAATATCTTGGAGGACCATCGCCCAATAACTGTCGATGATTGAGGTGCCTTGTTGAATCAATGATTGAAACTGCTCGTCGTAATCAACAGATCCTTGGATGGCTTTTTGAAAAATAGTGGGGTTAGATGTCAACCCGCGGATTCCGGATTCACGGACTTTGACCAAATCACCCGAAGAGATCAGGCTGCGCTTTAAATTGTCAAGCCACGGACTTTGACCTTCTTGCTGAAACAATTGAACGAGGCGAGTTGAAATTGTCATACCTACAGAGTGGCAGATCTCAGAGGCCCAGATGCGAACTAACGCCGAGCAATTAAGCCAAGCACCGAATTTTTGATGTTGGCAACCGTTATTCCGAGTCGATCAAGAACTTCAGAACCTGGAGCACTCGCACCAAATCGGTCAATTCCGATACAGATATCGGCAAAACGTTCCCATCCAAAAGTCGTTCCTGCTTCAACCGATACGGTCGGAACATTGCGCGGCAAAATGCGTTCAGCAAGATCGGGGTTCGCTCGTCGATAGGCCATAAAGCGATCCCAAGACGGAAGGGAGACGGCTTGGACCTTGTGTCCAGCCAAACCAAGTTCTTGAGCAGCGGCTACCGCCAGATGCACTTCACTGCCAGTCGCGACAATCACCGCGTCTGGGGCTCCGTCAACAGCGTGAACAATGCCTGCTCCGGCGGCGACCGCCGAACCGTCGGTGACAACTGGCAGGTTTTGACGGCTCAAAACCACAACTGTCGGGCCCTCAAATTCGTAGGCCGCTCGAATGGCCTGTGCGGTTTCATTGGCATCACCAGGACGAATGACTTGAAGGTCTGGGATCGCTCGCAGCGCTGCTAAATGTTCAATTGGTTGGTGGGTCGGACCGTCTTCTCCGACTCCAACTGAATCATGGCTAAAGACAAAGAGACACTTGGCTTTTGATAACGCGGCGAGACGAATCGGTGGCTTCATGTAGTCAAAGAAAACAAAGAAAGTTCCACCCGCTGGGTACACGCCTCCGTGAAGTGCCAGACCAACCATCGCCGAACCCATGGCATGCTCACGAATGCCGTAATAGATCTGTCGACCTTCTGGATTTGCGTGCGACATCGCAACTTGTCCCGACAATTTGGTTCCGGTATTTCCGGTGAGGTCGGCAGAGCCAGAAACCAAACCTGGTTGACCAGGTAACACCGCATCAAAAACTTTTTGCACTGCAACACGTGTCGCAATTGATTCGCCTTGAGCGAATGTTGGAAGCAGATCTTTCCAATCGGCTAAGCCACCATTCCAGGCGGCATCCCATTCAGTTTTATGTGCACTCGATGCGAGGCGTGACTTCCATGCAGTGCTCTGCAATGAACCGTTTGACTTTGCCAATGAATGCAATGAATCAACGACCTCTTGTGGTGCCCAAAAAGAATCATCGGGCATTGCCATGGCAGTCTTCGTGCGACTGACATGCTCAGCACTAAATGGATTTCCGTGAGCCTCATGTTTGCCAGTCCAATCAGGCGAAGGAAAACCAACCTGAGTCCGCAAGATGAGTAACTTTGGGCGATCATCGCGTGAATCGCGAGCTGCAACAAGAGCCGACTCTAAGGCATCAAGATCCTCACCGATTGCCCCGAGTTGAACGACGTCCCAACCGTAAGAAGAAAAACGCATCGCCACATCATCGCTGCAGGACAAATTTGTTGAACCGTCAATGGTGATTTGGTTGTCATCAAATACCACGATCAGTCGTCCAAGTTTTTGATGACCAGCCAAAGAAGCCGCCTCGTGGCTGACTCCTTCCATCAGACAACCATCGCCAGCGATGACATAAGTGTGGTGGTTCGTTAACTCACTGCCGAAACGTGCTCGCAAGTGGCGTTCAGCAAGAGCCAAGCCAACTGCATTTGCGAAACCCTGACCGAGCGGACCAGTAGTGACTTCGATACCAGCGGTGTGCCCACGCTCGGGGTGACCCGGTGTCGCCGAATTCCATTGACGGAAATTTTGAATGTCAGAGAGTTCAAGTCCGTAACCCTGAAGGAACAACATCGAATACTGCAAGATCGACGCATGACCCGCCGACAAAACAAAGCGATCACGATCTGGCCATAAGGCGTCGGTGGGGTCGTGCTTCATGACCCGGCTGTACAAAACATGGGCTAGGGGAGCCAAGGCCATCGCGGTTCCTTGATGACCGCTCTTGGCTTTCAGCGGGGCATCCATGGCAAACCCACGGGCAATATTGACTGCTGCTTGATCGAGTTCGGGAGTCAGTTGAGACGGCACAAAGAAACTGTAACCGAGGACGCTGTCACTGCTAGGGAGCGAAACTCAAGCCGGCGGCAACAAAGTGAAGGGGACAAGATGCCAAGGACCTTGATCGACCCGACAATGGGCAAAGATTTGACCATATTCGGTGAAATCGAGTTCACCCTTCACGAGGCGGTAGGTGAACTTGCCGGGGTCAACCGTAAACGGGCTGACGTTACGAGCAATTTGCTCAGCATCTTCTTCCATTCCCTTGCGGAAAATCACTTCGAAAACTCCCGCTCCACTTTGGTGAGGTGCACAAAAAATTAAAGCCACCAGGTGGGGATCGATCGTCAACGGAACTGGGGAGGGTGCCGCCATCGAAAACATGGCACCCGTGATGTCGATACGCGCACTCGGGCCAGGGGCCTGACGGAGTTCGAAGTTTTCTACAAAGAGGGCCGAAACAATCTGCATTCCTGCGAGGGTAACGACACCCGAATAAAGAACCACCTGATCAACCGAACCCGCTTATCTGACGCGCTGACCTTGTGCCCAAACAGCTTGCACATCAAGATCTTGATTCAGACCAACCAGATCGGCATAACAACCACTTTGCAAACGACCACGATCAGTGAGACCCATGACATCGGCTGGATGTGTACTCGTCGCGAGCAAGGCCTGATTCAACTGCACCCTGCCTTGATTGACACAAACCTTGACCGCCTCAGGCATTGTGACAACGCTTCCAGCAAGGGTTCCGTCTTCTAACCGAGGTGCACCATCGCGCATTGCCAACTGAACTTTTCCAGCCGTTCCCGAGCGCCAAGCGACCGCATCGGTCACCAAGATCATCTTGTCGGGTTTGACGGCAAAAGCCAAGGCAATCATTTCGGGAACAACATGAACACCATCAGCAATCAACGACGTGTACATGCTGTCATCGGTCAATGCCCACGTTGCCAGCCCAGGTTCGCGATGATGAACTCCGCTCATGGCATTGAAGAGATGAGTCACCAACGTCGCACCGGTGCGCCGACAGTCATCAAATTGTTGCCGTGTTGGTCGCGAGTGTCCAATAGATACTTTGCAACCAAGGGCTGCAAGAACTTCACACGCTTCAACAGCCCCAATAACTTCGGCGCCTAGCGTCATGAGCGCCACCCCATCGGCATGCTCATGCAACCATTTCATATTCGGCTCACATACATACTGCGCGCGATGCGCCCCTACCGCGTTTCCCAAGAAAGGTCCTTCGAGGTGTACTCCGATGACATGAGGAGTGCCTGTGACATGACTACTACCTGTGACAAAATCGATTGCGGTTCGATACCAATCGAGGGGAGCGGTCACCAACGTCGGGCACCAACTCGTCACCCCCTGATCAAGAAGAAGGTTGTTGAGGCGTTGCCATGCCACGGAGTCGTGAGCAAGCGCGGTAGACCAAACATCAACATCGTCGATTCCGTTGACCTGTAGATCGATGAAACCTGCGGCCAGCGTCAAGTCGGTGGTCGGGGTCTCGTCATGACCGAGCGCCGATATTGAGCGGATGCGACCCTGCGATACCTCTATTCGGGCAGCATGAAACTGTCCGTCTGTCAGAAGTACCCGTCGAGAACTGATCACCGTCGATTCCACAGTCCTATTGTGCCGTGTTCGCATGCGTTTTTCATTCGCCTGATGTGGCACAGTTGTTGCATGCCCGTACTTCAAAATCAAGGTCAAGTCGTCGGTTATGGCGTTGCCGGAGCCCCACTCGGAACCGCTGGTGTGCCCGTGCTGTTATTCCACGGCACCACCATGAATCGGTCGGCGTGGGATTTCGTCATTGGCTCGATGCCCACTGAACGAACCTATATCCAAGTCGAGTTTCCAGGCTCGGGCGAGTCAGCAATGCCGTCGGCGCCACTTTCGGTTGAAGGATTGGTCAGTGATGCTGTTGCGGTTTTGGACGAACTCAAGGTTGAACGTTTTCACGTCGCTGGTTATTCACTCGGCGCAGTCATCGCCGCGGCCACTGCAGCGCTGGAGCCGAAAAGGGTCCGTAGCGCAACAATGTTGTGCGGATGGGTGACCTCTGATGCTCGCATGCGATTGACCTTTGATCTTTGGAAACGCCTGATCAATATCGGCCCTGATCTCTTCATGCGTTACGCCCTTGTGGACGGCTTTACAGCCGACGCCTTAGCCGGAATTGAACCCATGGTTGAAGCAATGATTGGAATGACCGCCGATACGGTTGCGCCAGGATCAATCGCTCATCTTGACCTTGACGTCATTGTTGATATTGCTCCGTTACTTTCACGTATCACCGCACCCAGTCTGGTCATCAGTGGCGCCCAAGATCGTTGGGTTGATCCCGTCCATGGACAGGCTTTGTCGGCGGGAATCAAAAATTCGACGTTCTGCACCTTGCCCGCCGGTCACCTAGTCATTCAAGAACAAGCCGGCGACGTTGCTGCTTTGTTGAATGAACACCTCGCGGCCTATGGCGAGTAACTGACATGAATGAGATGTATCCGCGCGCTGCAGATTTTGAAATATTGACTCCCGAGGTTGACGCACGTTGGAAAAACTTTGGCCAATGGGATCGTACGTATTTCCCTAAATTGGTTGGCCTACATGTTGAAGAAACACGCTTGGGATACTGCCGCATGGTTTTGTCGTATCGCGAAGAACTCGAACAACCGATGGGAGTCGTTCACGGGGGAGCCATTGCCACGCTCATTGACGCTTCGGTCGTCCCCGCCATTGGTAGCGCCTATGACAATACAGTTGGATACTCAACAGTTGATTTACATGTGCAGTATCACAACGCCCTGATTAAAGAGGACGCGATTGCTGAAGGTTGGGTAACAAAACGGGGACGCTCCGTAGTCTTTTGTGAATCCGAAGTTTTTGGACGAACCAGCGGCAAGCGGATTGCCCGGGGATACATGACCTACTGCATTTCAACTCTGCGACCAATGATTCAGTGATTCAGGGTCTGGTATTACGGCGCAATCGTTGTTGTCGCAGCCACGCCAGTGCGGGCAGCCAATACCGCATCGTTGATTGCTCCGATGAGGTCATCTGTTTCTTTGGGTTTTGTTCCATTCACAAGCACACTGACCACTAAGCCATCGGGTCGATGCACGACAATCGCATGCACGTTTTCAATGCTGCCCGAGTGTCCCCACTCGCCACTAACAAATAGCCGTAGGCCCAAACCGTAGTCCCACAGGGGCGTCACACCTTTAGGAGTAGCGGGCAACTTGATGAGATCCATTGACTCCGAAGAAATAACATGAACACTCGGCGATTGCGGGTCAAGAGAATCGAGAAGTTTGGCAACATCAGCAGCTGTTGCAACCCATGCGCCAGCTGGTCCAAGTTGTTCCATGTAAGTGCGGTTTCCGCTCACTGCATGCATCGCATCGTTCGGACCAAAATCGTAAGTACCGACTAATCGAAATGAATCGAGACCCAATGGAGTCAGAACCAAGTCCTTCGTGGCATCTTGATACGACAGGCCGGTGACAAGTTCAATTGCTTTTCCAAGCAAGACATAATTGACATTGCCGTATTTAAAGGTTGACCCTGGCTCAGAATCGAGTTGCACACTCAGTGCCCCTCTCAGCATGCCCATCTGGTCATACGAACCCGCATCAAAGAAAATCTTCAGAAAATTTGAGATACCTGAAGTATGGGAGAGCAGTTGCCTGATCGTGATGTTTCGAGCACGTTCATCAGCCACGGTTAAACCAAATGAGTCGGCAATGAGCCCAACAATTGGTTCATCTAACTGAAGCAGATCTTGTTCAACTAATTTCAGTACCGTTTCAGCGGTCAAGATTTTGCTGACGCTGGCAATGCGAAAATTCGTCTCAACATTGACTGGACGTGACGATTTAACTGTGGATGCCGCGAAGGTATGTAGCACTTGACCTTGAAAGACCACCGCCGCTGATACATCGCGCGAACCCGCATCAAGAGTGTGCAGTTTGATAGCTGCATCAAAGAGTTCAGTATTCGGTAGCGGTTCTTGTGCAGGAGCGCTGGTCGTCGTTGTCGTGCTCACAACCGTCGAGGTCGACGGAACTGTTTCTGGCAAAGTGGTCGTTGGAATGGCTGCGGTCGTGAGTGTCTCAGTTGTTATAGCAACGTCAACAGTCGACGAAGAGTCGCGTATTTCGCGGGCACCAGAGCATGCTCCAATTGTGAGGAATGAAACTAAAAGACCGAACGTTCGACGGCGAGTCATCCTGGCAGATCAGAAAGACCGAGGACGGTGAGCGCATTGAGACGCAGGAATTTTGGCCACACCTCAGCCTTGAACGGCACCTGTGGCATGTCGCCCATGATGCGCTCATAGGTTAAACCCATCGGCCAATAGCCGGCATAGATCACTCGATCAGACCCTCGGGAGTTGGCGTAATCAATGATCCGTGGGTCGTAGTGCTGTGGTGCAAAGGCACTCGTTGAATAATAAAGGTTGGGCCACTTGAGCATTAGTTTCACTGCTAACTCGGTCCATGGCTGGCAACCGTGGCGGGTCACAATCTTCAATTCGGGAAAGTCATAACAGACAATGTCTAAGAGTTCAACATGCTGGCACATACTCGGCACACGAGGACCAGGAATGCCAGCACAAATGAAAATCGGGATACCTAACTCGGCGCAAACCGAGTAAATCGGATACCAGCGGGCGTGATCAATGGGAACCTGTGGCGTGCAACCCGCAGGAAAGGTACCAACTGCCTTGAGCCCGAATTCTTCATAGAGTCGGCGGATTTTGCGCACCTCATCCACGCCATTATTCGCATCAGCACT
>CAMDER010000078.1 GCA_945896935.1 Bifidobacterium breve
CTTGGCCGGCATAACACCTTCGTGTGAATAGCGAAGGAGAGGGAGACAGTCATGTCCGGAAAGAAATTCATTGATGCATTGAAGCGTTACGACCGCGATGCACACTTCACACCAACTGAAGCAGTCAGTTTGGTGAAGACGTTGGCAACTGCGAAGTTCGATGAGACCATCGAAATCGCAATGCGTCTCGGCGTCGATCCGCGTAAGGCCGAGCAGGCTGTGCGCGGAACCGTGGCATTGCCATCAGGTACTGGTAAGAACATTCGTGTTGCAGTTTTCGCAACCGGTGAAGCTGCCGAAGAAGCCCGTAAGGCTGGCGCCGACATAGTTGGTGCCGAAGATCTCGCTGCCGAAATCGAAAAAGGAATTTTCGATTTCGACTTGGCCATTGCTACTCCTGACATGATGCCCTTAGTTGGTCGTATTGGTCGAGTGCTCGGACCACGTGGCCTTATGCCAAACCCCAAGACCGGAACCGTGACCCAAGATGTGGGTAAAGCGGTTGGAGAATTCAAGGGCGGAAAAGTTGAATACCGCACCGACCGTTACGGCAACGTGCACGTGCAGTTGGGCAAGGTGTCTTTCACCGTCGAGCAGATCGAAGCCAACTTCCGTGCCGTGCTTGACGAAATTCAGCGTGCCAAGCCGGCATCGGCCAAGGGTCGTTACTTGCGCAAGATCACGGTCTCATCGACCATGGGACCTGGCGTCAAAGTTGACCTCAACCGTCTCCGTCCCGAAACGGTGTAATTGATCTAGCCAAAAAGATCCGGGTGGCGAGTCGGTGTTTGACCGATATCGTCACCCATCTAGTTTAAGTATTTAAAATATTGCTTGCCAGAGACAGTCGGTCGACCGAAAGGTCAGTAAAGAACCCTCGGGTTCGCCAACCGAGGCGGAGACTGCACGGAGCCTTTCGCTCCTCGTGGTGTTCGCATCTGCGGGCCCCGAGTTGTAGCGAAAGGAGGAAAAACACGTGGAGAACCCCCGTCCAGAAAAAGTTTCAACCGTCAGTGAGATCACTGAAAAGTTGGCAGGCTCAGAAGTGGTATTCATTACTGAATATCGCGGCATGACCGTCGGCCAAATGGCAGACCTTCGAACCGCGCTTCGTGGCGTCAGTGCCGAGCACACGGTGTACAAAAACACTTTGGCCCGTATTGCTGCTGTTGCGACCGGTAAGTCAGTTTTGTCAGACCTACTCATCGGTCCGAGCTCATTGACTTTTGTTCATGGAGATGCCGCAGCCACCGCCAAGGTGTTACGCGAATTTGCCAAGACCAATCCGTTACTCGTGATCAAGGGTGGCACTTTGGGCAGCGCATTGCTGTCCGCCAAAGATGTCGAAGCCTTGGCCGATCTACCGCCGCGCGAAGTTTTGCTGGCCCAGTTCGCTGGAGCCCTGCAAGCCCCGCTCGTCAAAACCGCAGGTCTACTGCAAGCACTGCCGCGCAATATGGCCTATGGCCTCAAAGCATTGCTCGATCAAAAAGCTGCCTAATCAGCAACTTGTTACAAACCGTACAAACCATTCATTTCAATAAAATCTGAACCAAAAATCTGAACCAAAATAGGAGAAAAAATCATGGCTCTCAACAAAACAGAGATCCTGGACGGCATCGCCGCCCTCACCGTTATCGAGCTCAAGGAACTGCTTGACGCTTTTGAAGAGAAGTTCGGCGTGACCGCTGCTGCCCCCGTGGCCGTTGCTGTTGCCGGTGGTGGAGCTGCTCCGGCAGCCGCCGCTGAAGAGCAGGACGAATTCGACGTCATCTTGACCGATGCCGGCGCCCAGAAGATCCAGGTCATCAAGGTTGTGCGCGAGCTCACCAGCCTCGGTCTCAAGGAAGCAAAAGACCTCGTGGACGCCGCACCAAAGGCCGTCCTCGAAAAGGCCAGCAAGGAAGATGCCGAGAAGGCAAAAGCCAAGTTGGTCGAAGCTGGAGCAGCAGTCGACGTCAAGTGATGATGGCCGGCTGAGCCGGTTTTCATACATCTCGTACTGATTGACCCGCAGTTTCCCTGGTTTTGACCGGGTGAGGCTGCGGGTCTGTCGCGTCCTGGGCCAGGTTTGAGGGGATGCCTGCAGTCGCCGGCGCAAGATTTTTATGAATTTCTTCAAAATCTTGGGCCAGGGTGCTTGACCTGACCCCCGATATCGGCTTACCGTTACCCCATCCCGAACGGGTCACACCGTTTCGGAAGAACTGCCCGACTCTTTTGTCGCCGGCGGTTGATAACTGTGGCCCTAGAGCGGTAGTCTCATCTGTTGCCGTGTGTCGCCCCTGTCCTTTTCGTTCCCCAAATTCGGTTCGACGCGCTTTTCGTATTCCCCCACATCAATCAACGTTTATCTAGGTATGTAGTCGTTATTTAGTCAGTTATTCAGTCCCACTTTCGCAATACCTCAGCCACTAGGAGTTCACCTTGGCCAGCAAAAGCAAGAGCAGCGAGCGTTTTTCCTTCGGAAGCCTCCCAGAAGTCGTCGAGATGCCGAATCTTCTCGATATTCAGAAAGTCAGTTTCGCCAATTTCTTAAAAGAAGGTTTGGCCGAAACGTTTAAGGACATCTCGCCGATCGAAGACTTCCACGGCAACTTGAGCCTCGAGCTCGAGTACGACCCGACCGACGAAGACTTATTCCCCGAGCCCAAGTTCACGGTTGAAGAGTGCCGCGAAAAGGGCCACACCTACCAGCGTTCAATTTTGGTGCGCGCTCGATTCAGTAATCGCAGCACCGGCGAATTGCGCGAGCAGTTGGTGTTCATGGGTGACTTCCCGATGATGACCGAAAAGGGAACCTTCATCGTGAACGGAACTGAGCGCGTCGTGGTGTCGCAGCTCGTTCGTAGCCCTGGCGTCATCTTCGAAGCCGGTGAGCGTTACCGTCTGCGTAACTTGTCGAAGCACCAATTGGTGAAGGGCACAGTTCACCCTCAGCGTGGTGAATGGCTCGAGTTCGACGTTGAACACAAGCCTGGCAAGTACGTCACTGCAGGTACGCGAGTCGCACGTAAGCGTCGTATGGGCGTCTTCACGTTGTTGCGGGCCATTGGTTACGACGAAGCCAACTTCCCCGGCTTCATTGACAAGTTTGTTGAGCACTTCAAAGAGCAAGACGGTGTGACTCCGTTGCTCGCCGATCAGTGGGACAAAGAGCGCGACATCGCGCCAACCCAAGACGAAGCACTCGTCGAAATTTATAAGCGCGCTCGCCCAGGTGAGCCGCCGTCACTTGAATCGGCTCGCGCCTATTTCAAGAATGCATTCTTCGATTCGAAGCGTTACGACTTGTCACGCGTCGGTCGTTACAAGATCGATCGCAAGCTCGGTGAAGAACTCGCCAAGCTCGACGAATTCTTCGGTAAGGGAACCCGCAAGCACGGCGAATTCTTCAAGGTTCAACTTGACGACCCGAACAAGCGCCCCATCGAAAGCGATCCCGAAGACGGCAATGTATTACGTCCGAACGAAATCCTCGCATCGGTCTCGTACATGTTGCACCTCGTGTCGCAGACACCGGGCTACCGCCTTGACGACCAAGACCACTTCGCAAACCGTCGTATTCGCTCGGTTGGTGAATTGATTCAGAACCAGGTTCGTATTGGTTTGTCACGTATGGAGCGCGTTGTTCGTGAGCGCATGACGACGCAAGATCCCGAATCAATTACTCCAGTCACCTTGGTGAACATCCGTCCCGTGTCGGCAGCGATCAAAGAGTTCTTCGGAACGAGCCAGTTGTCGCAGTTGATGGACCAAGTGAACCCATTGTCGGGTATCACCCACCGTCGTCGTTTGTCGGCACTCGGACCGGGTGGACTCAGCCGTGAGCGCGCTGGCTTCGAAGTTCGAGACGTCCACTTCTCGCACTATGGCCGAATGTGCCCGATCGAAACTCCAGAAGGTCCAAACATTGGACTCATTGGTGCACTCAGCAACTACGCACGTATCAACAGCTTTGGTTTCATCGAAACGCCATACCTCAAAGTTGAAAACGGCAAAGTCACGAAGAAGTTCGAGTACATGCCCGCCGACGAAGAAGAGAAGTACGTTGTTGCTCAGGCCAACACTGCTCTGAATCCCGACGGAACATTCCGCGACGCCAAGATTTTGGTGCGTCAGTCGCCGCAGGCTGCCAGCCTCGCCGACTTGAAGCGCATGCTTGAAGCCGAAAGCTTCTTCGGCGCAACCACCGACATCAAGATGGTTCCGCCATCTGAAGTGCAACTCATTGACGTATCACCAAAGCAGATTGTTTCTGTGGCGACCGCGTTGATTCCGTTCCTCGAACACGACGACGCTAACCGTGCCCTCATGGGTGCGAACATGCAACGTCAGGCTGTTCCGTTGGTGCGTACTGAAGCTCCTTATGTCGGAACCGGCATGGAGCGTAAGGCTGCATCAGACGGTGCCGATCTCATCTTGGCAACCGACGACGGTGAAGTCACCGAAGTTTCAGGTGCACAGATCACGGTGCAGTACAAGACGACTGGCAAGCGCGTATATAACTTGCTCAAGTTCCGTCGTTCAAACCACAACACGTGTGTCAACCAGATCCCACGTGTTATTGAAGGACAGCAACTCAAGAAGGGTGATCTCATCGCTGACGGTCCGAGCACCGACAACGGCGAACTCGCGCTTGGTAAGAACTTGCTCGTGGCCTTCATGCCTTGGGAGGGTTACAACTTCGAAGACGCCATCATCTTGTCCGACCGCTTGGTTCGCGACGATGTGTTGACATCAATTCACATTCACGAGTATTCAGTTGACGCCCGTGACACCAAACTCGGTCCCGAAGAAATCACTCGCGACATTCCCAACTTGTCTGACGACATTTTGCGCGACCTCGACGAGCGTGGAGTCATCCGCGTTGGTGCCGAAGTCGGTCCTGGCGATGTGTTGGTCGGCAAAGTCACGCCTAAGGGTGAAACCGAACTCACACCAGAAGAGCGTTTGCTTCGAGCCATCTTTGGTGAGAAGGCTCGCGAAGTTCGCGACACCTCACTCAAGGTTCCTCACGGTGAAAGTGGCAAGGTCATTCACGTCAGCATGCTCGACCGCAACGAAGGTGGCGAGTTGGCTCCTGGTGTGAACCAGATGGTCAAGGTTCTCGTTGCTCAAAAGCGCAAGATCAGCGTGGGCGACAAGTTGGCCGGACGTCACGGTAACAAGGGTGTTATCTCGAAGATTCTTCCGCAAGCCGACATGCCGTACATGGCTGACGGTACGCCGGTTGACATCATCTTGAACCCACTCGGTGTTCCGAGCCGAATGAACGTCGGTCAGGTTCTTGAAGCTCACCTTGGTTATGCCGCTCGTTGGGGTTGGCAAGGTTTCTCACGTGGCGACACGGCGTTCCCGTCGGTTGGTACTTCACCAATTCGTGGAACCGAGTCGAAGACTCACGCGGGCACCACGCCTTCAACCATGATCGCCACACCAGTCTTCGACGGCGCCCACTGGGACGAAGTCGATCAGTCACTCGATCAACCGACCATTGTCGAAATCTTTGCGCACCTCAATCCTGAGTCGGCGCACTTTGACAAGCCGATGATCAAGGCGACTGGTAAGACAACATTGTTCAACGGTCGCACCGGCGACGAGTACGACAACGACATCACTGTTGGCTACATGTACATCTTGAAGTTGTCACACATGGTCGACGACAAGATTCACGCCCGTTCAACCGGACCGTACAGCATGATCACTCAGCAACCGCTTGGTGGTAAGGCCCAGTTCGGTGGACAGCGCTTCGGCGAAATGGAAGTGTGGGCTCTTGAGGCCTACGGTGCGGCGTATTGCTTGCAAGAGCTGCTCACCATTAAGTCCGACGATGTGCTCGGTCGTGTCAAGGTCTACGAAGCCATCGTGAAGGGCGAGAACATCCCCGAACCCGGCATTCCTGAGAGCTTCAAGGTTCTCATGAAGGAAATGCAGGCGTTGTGCTTGAACGTTGAAGTTCTGGCTACCGACGGCAGCGAGATCGAGATGAAAGAAATCGATGAAGAAATCGATAGCGCCATCAAGGGTCTAGGAATTGACATCAGTCGCCCCGAAAAAGGTAGCGACCAGGACGACAAGGATCGGGCCGCTAGCCGTCGCTGACGGTGAGTGCACGATCAACCTGTAAGTAATCAACGGTACGCGACGGAACGAAGAGAGAGCGAGAGACGAAATGCTCGATGTGAATATGTTCGACCAACTGCGAATTGGATTGGCAACTGCCGATCACATTCGTAACTGGTCAAGTGGTGAAGTAAAAAAGCCCGAGACCATCAACTACCGAACACTGCGCCCCGAAAGGGACGGTCTGTTCTGTGAAAAGATCTTCGGACCAACCCGCGACTGGGA
The DNA here is from genome assembly GCA_945896935.1 of Bifidobacterium breve. Classification (GTDB taxonomy): domain Bacteria; phylum Actinomycetota; class Acidimicrobiia; order Acidimicrobiales; family Ilumatobacteraceae; genus Casp-actino8. The sequence continues at coordinate 6,352 of CAMDER010000078.1, forward strand.
GTGCTACTGCGGTAAGTACAAGCGAGTGCGCTTCAAGGGAATCATCTGCGAAAAGTGTGGCGTTGAAGTCACACGCTCAAAGGTACGTCGCGAGCGCATGGGCCACATTGAGTTGGCTGCTCCCGTTGTACACATCTGGTACTTGCGTGGAACTCGTTCATGGTTGGCATATTTGCTCGCCGGCATCGAGCCCAAAGAAGAACTGAAGGCTAAGCAGCTTGAGAAGGTCATCTACTTCGCAGCGCACTTGGTGACCTGGGTTGATGGCGATAAGCGTCACGAAGATCTTTCAAGTCTCGAAGCCGAATACCTCGGTGAATTTGACGCCGTTGAAAAAGAACGTGACATCGAAATCGAGCGTCGTTTCAAAGAACTCGAAAAAGATGCCGAGCGCCTTGAAAAAGAGGGTGCCAAAGATGCCGAAGTCAAGGCCATGCAAAAGATGGCAGACAAAGAGATCTCGAGCATTCGCGATCGCTACGTCGGTGAAATCGATTTGCTCAAGCGCACGTGGGATGAATTCCGCAGCTTGCACTCACGCCAGATCATCGAAGATGAAGTGTTGTGGCGCGAACTTCGCGATCGCTACTCTGATTACTTTGAAGGCGGCACTGGTGCTGATGCAATTAAGTCACTCATTGATCGCATCGACTTTGACGAAGAAGAAATTAAGTTGCGCGAAGCAATCGTTCCGCAAGACGGCAAGAAGCCTCTGAGCGCACAGCGTAAGCAGAAGGCCATCAAGCGTCTCAAGATTGTTGCCTCGTTCAACCAGCGCGATCCCGAAACTGGTCGTCGTCAAAATGATCCGAAGGCAATGATCCTTGATGTTGTTCCGGTGATCCCGCCCGAACTGCGTCCGATGGTTCAACTTGAAGGTGGACGTTTCGCAACCTCCGACCTCAACGACTTGTACCGCCGCGTGATCAACCGCAACAACCGTCTCGAGCGTTTGCTCGGTCTTGGTGCCCCCGAAATCATTGTCAACAACGAAAAGCGAATGCTGCAAGAAGCAGTGGACGCATTGTTCGACAATGGTCGTCGTGGTCGCCCCGTGACTGGACCAGGCAACCGTCCGCTGAAGTCGTTGTCTGACATGTTGAAGGGTAAGCAAGGACGTTTCCGTCAGAACCTTCTCGGAAAGCGCGTTGACTACTCGGGTCGTTCAGTCATCGTGGCCGGACCCACCTTGCGTTTGCATCAGTGTGGTCTGCCTAAGTTGATGGCTCTCGAACTCTTCAAGCCTTTCGTGATGAAGCGTCTTGTCGACATTGAGTACGCACAAAATATTAAGAGCGCCAAGCGCATGGTCGAACGTCGTCATCCACGCGTGTGGGACGTCCTCGAAGAAGTCATTCGCGAACACCCAGTGTTGTTGAACCGTGCTCCCACGCTTCACCGTTTGGGTATTCAGGCATTCGAGCCCGTACTCGTTGAAGGCAAAGCCATCCAGATTCACCCACTCGTGTGTACAGCATTCAACGCTGACTTCGACGGTGACCAGATGGCTGTGCACGTGCCGTTGTCAGCAGAAGCTCAGGCCGAAGCTCGCGTGCTCATGCTCAGCGCCAACA
>CAMDER010000079.1 GCA_945896935.1 Bifidobacterium breve
GTTGCGGCGTGACACAACTTGACCGAACGCACAAACTTGGCTCCGGCTTCAAGACCACCGGCCAATTCAAACGACAGCACCCCACCGTGCATGCGGTACTGACGCGAGGCCAATTCAAATTGCGGATGAGATTCAAGACCCGGATGCCGCACCGAAAGAACTGCTGGGTGCGCTTCAAGTGCACGACCAATCGCAACAGCGTTCGCACCTTGTTGACGCAAACGCGGACCAAGTGTGCGCAAACCGCGCAAACCGTTCAATGCATCAAACGGCGATGCACATGCACCTTGCAGAACTGCAAAGCCCCACAACGCGTCAATGAGATCGCTCTCGCCAGCAACAACACCAAGAGTTGCGTCGTTATGGCCCGCCATTGCTTTGGTCGCTGAGTGTAAAACCAAATTCACACCATGATCAAGCGGACGTGAACCAAGTGGTGTTGACAACGTCGAATCCACAACAGTTATTGGGCCTTTGATTGAACCCAAGTCGTCAAGATCAACAATGTCAAGTAACGGATTCGCTGGTGTTTCAGCTAACACCATCATCGTTCGACCAGGAATCACTGCTTCAGCAAATGCACCGAGCTTCGTTCCATCAACAAACGTGACATCAATACCAAATCGTGGACACACGCCGGCGAGTAACTGCATCGTGCCGCCATACAACTGCTTTTGCGCAACGATGTGATCGCCCTTTGAACACAAACCAAGAATGACACCAGCGATTGCGCCCATGCCCGATGCGTACGCACGTGCTGCTTCAGCACCTTCAAGTTCGGCGACTGCACTTTCAAAGGCCTGCACAGTTGGATTGCCATGACGGCCGTAAAACTTGCCCGCTTTGGTTGAGTGCGCCATCTTGCGACCTTCTTCAAGCGAACCCATCTCGTAGGTCGTTGAAGCAAACAAGACCGGAGCCATCGAGATCTGATCGTCGGGGCGACCCGCACTAATGGCCACAGTCTCGGGCTGGAGTTCGGATGGTTCGTGATTCGGCGAAGAGTGTGCAGGAGTGTTCGATGATGTGGTCATGGTGATTCCGAGCGTTGAAAGCACTCCTAGTCAACCATCAAACGGCTGGTCAACGAACCTGATTTACCCATGAATCACCGATTTATCTGGGCCTCAGCAGAAAGTTTTGGTCAAGACAAACAAACCTTCAAGAAAAGTGCAACGTGTCGTCTTTTAATTACTCACTACCCATGACAACAAATAGCGCTCAAGTTCTGGGCACTACCTACCGATAAAGGCGATGACTGTCATGACACTTATAGAGACTCACTTCCCCGGATCAACCGAATCGAGGCTCCGTCCCACTGTGGCCGGCGCTATCGAACAACGGCCCGAAGGCGAATCAACCCCTCGGGCTTTGGTGACCCTGATCCACAACTCCGACCGTCGTTCGGTCGAAGCCGCCCTGCAGCGCATCGGATATATCGTGCGAGCAACCAACGATCACACCGCTGCCGAAGTCATGCTTCGTTCATTTGCCCCTGATCTGTTAGTGATTGACGCACGAGATGCATACCCGCTTCCCAACAACCTCATGACTCAGGTGCGACGTTGCCCCGAGATCTACATCATCGTTGTTGGTGCTAACTCTGATGACCAGCGCATGACCGTGTTGCGCAATGGCGCCGACCACGCTTTACCCATCGACGTCTCCCCCGATGAAGTTGCCGTCCGGTGCCAGGCATTGATGCGTCGTTCACGCCAGTTCACCCAAATCGTTGCGACTAATGGCCAACCGAAGAACCTCTATTTCGGCCCGCTTGATGTCGATCTTGGCCGACGTGAAATTCGCGTGAATCGTTATCCCATCACCGCAACACGTCTTGAGTTCGATCTGTTCTCACAATTGTGTCTACGCCCACTTGAAGTGTGCAGCCGTGTTGAATTACTTGAAAGTGTCTGGGGACCTCACTGGGTTGGTGACACGCATGTTGTTGACGTTCACTTGTCAAACTTGCGACGCAAACTCAACGAACGGGCGCCCGAGTTGCGTTTTATGCACACGGTTCGTGGCATCGGTTTCCGTTTAGCTGACGACCTCTTGCAATTGGCTCAGCACGACCTAGCGTCGTCACGCATGCTCGAAGCCCATACCGCATAATTCGTCAGGCATACTCGGCGGTCAGCCACCACTTCCCGGCCGCCACTTCAGCAAGATACGCACACTGCCCGTTGGGTTGTTCGATCACCAACTGGAATCGAGCAGCCCGACGAGCGCGGTGATCCCACCAACGTTCATCAACGGGCCACGGCCCAGCCCACGCCACGATGCGACATGAACGACCGCGCTGCACCAAGGTTTCTGGAGTCGCACTCATCAGTCCGCGACCATTCACTGCGACGGCACGCCCATGGACATCAATGACTTCGACAAGCAATGGTTCATGATGCACGACCGCCGGCGCAGGTGCTGGCAATGAACCAGGCCATACTGCTGCGTTGGCATCATCGTCGGGTCGCAGAACCAACTGTTGACCAACGCCTCCAGAGTCAGCACTACCGATATCGGCGTAACACATCATCTCGTACACCTCGCGCGGGTCGCGTCCACCTCGCCACGAAGCAACCGTGACACTTTGTGGACCTAACAAACCAATCACACGCGTGATTGCCCGTGTTGCATTGTCGTCGGCCTCTGATCGCCCACCCCAAAAACCGACTTGGGTACCAGCATCAGAACGAATGTCAATGGGCGTCACCCGCAACAAAGTGACACCAGCAGTTGGTGGTTCGGCGCCATTGATCCAACCATCAAGCTGCCACCGCACTCGATCAAGCAAAGTGCTTGAACGCATTCCTTCGGCTCGATACCAAACTCGCTGTGAGCTTTCGCCGTGTTCACTCTCGGCTTCAACTTGTACGCGCGTACAAACTTGGCCGCGTTCATGAAAGTAACCACCCAATTCATCGGTGAGTGCTTTAGCCGCAAACACCAACATGTCAAGTTGCGACAACGGATCATCAAACACTCGAGTCATTGTTAAGTCGGGTGGTGGCGGAATCGTTGATGGTGGAGTGTCATCGGTGCCGCTTGCCAAGCGATGCAGAGTTTCACCAATCGCACCGAATCGCCCCACTAAATCGGTCACTGACAAGCGAGCAATATCACCAAGTTGTCGCAAACCAAGTCGTTCAAGAAGATCAACTAAGTCCGGGGGACATCCAGCGACTGCAGTTAAAACTTTTACCGCATATGGCGCCAGAAATTCGGCGGTGGCTTGCATGCCAGGCCGAATGACAACTGGTTCACCTCGACGCGACGATGAACGTGCTGCCAGTGTCGCAGCAACACGGCCGTCGGCAATACCAATACCCAGACCTCCACCAGCAGTCATGACCTCATCAACATCGAGTCCGTGACTTGCGTGAGATAAACCTTCGCGTGCCAATGCCAGCAGACGAACTGCCAAAGCATCATCGCCACCGACATAACGCGATGGCCCACGCGTTGCTAACAACAATGAGCCAGGATTTTCGACATCGATCAACGGAACCAAGGCGCCAATTGATTGCACAACTGGTTCATACATGCGCGCATCGCGATCGGCGTTATAAGGAACGATCACTAAGTGCGGACACGCACCCTGGGCTTGCCGGCGACGTTGTCCGGGGCGAACTCCTTCACGCCAAGCCAACGGCGAGCATGACAAGACTCTCTGGGCGTGAAAAACAGCAAGCGGTTGTATTGGCCCAAAAGTTTCGGGTTCGTGCAAAATTGCCGCAGTGATTGGCCACGCCGGAGTATGTAAAACCGCACATCGCGGTGGTTGAACAGTTGTCATCAATTACCCGACGCGACGTAAAGGAATGACAACACCAGTGTTCTCCACTGTCACCGTTGCAACTGGGCTCAGTTGTCCGTGATGATCGGGCAACCACACCTGATGCTCGGGCGGGCGCGCTCGTCGGCGCCCATCAAGTTGCAACAACACTTGTCGCCGTTGCAGATAGCCATAGCCAAGACCAACACCTTGCCATTGCTGCGTCGTTGCTGTGAGTCGAACATCGGCCGACAGCGAACTTGTCAACGATTTCGCTTCACCCACAACAACCAAAACGCCACCCCGCGATTGCACTCGCGTTTGTAAACGTCGCAATAACGATGTTGATAACGAGTTCACAACATGCTGAGCCAGCAACAACACGTCGACACCGTCAACTAAAGCCGACAACACTGCAGCCGCATCGGTCTGCTGACCAGAAGCCGACGAACCACCGGTTGGGTCGGCTACAAAAACTGTGCGTTCAAGTGCAACACCCAAGTCGGCGGCAGCCTGCACTCCACAACTCGCCAGACCCACAACTCCGGCCCATGAACCCGCCTGAGTTGGTGCCACCAAAACTGCTAAGGCGCATGACATAGCCGCCGAACCCACGCAGGCGACCGTGTGCCCGCGCGTGAGAGCAAGCGGTGCTGGATCGTCGGGGCTCAACCCAAAGAGCGGTGCCAGAGCCTGGTGGACGGGCAAGAGGCGCTCGCGCGCCAAGGTCATTTCAGACAGGGTCATTTCAGAGAGCGGACCCGAGAGCGAATTCGGGACAGACGACAGGAGAACCGCAGACATGCCCCCGACTATAGCGAACAGGTGTTCGTAAGTTTCAGGAGCGTTTTTTCTTTAGCTGATCAAGGAACTCAATAAAGCCTCGAGCGCCTGCAGCAAAGTGATCAGCCCCCAGGTCATGGGCGTGCTTCTCGTCCCGAATGCCACCTCCGCCTAGTACGACTGGAAGATTTGGCCCAATGGCCGCCCGCAAAGCCGCAACAGTCGCCATGGCTGAGGCCTCTGATTCAGCCGAGGTCACGCTGACCCCAACCGCGACCAGGTCGGGCATCTTGCCAGCGGCATACACAAATGATTCAGACGGGGTGTCGCCGCCAAGGTCAAGAACTTCCCAACCCTGTAAACGCAACAGGTCGCCCAACATGGCCAAGGCCAAAACATGACGCTCGCCCGTTGCTCCACCAATCAAAATCTGGCCCCGTCGTCGACCCCGCTTGAAACACCGCGGGCTTAATTGTCCAATTAAACGGGCTGTAATCGCACTGGCTTGGTGTTCAACTGAAATGTCAATCTCACCCGCGGCCCACCTCGTACCAATATCTGCCAGCGTGGGCGACAAAATCTCGAGATACACCCGTTCAACATCGGCACCTGAATCGATGGCCCGCTTTAAAACTTCCCACGCACCGCTCGAGTCACCGGCCGCAAAACATCGTTCAAGTTCAAGAACATAATTTGTGGTGCGCCGCGAATCACCAAATGCCTCAATGCTCTTCTTCGGTTGATTCTTCTCGTCTTGGAATTGCTGCAACGATTCGCGCGCAATATGCCACACACCGCCGACTTGATAGCCCTCTAATCGACGACTCTTCACGTAGCGATAGGCCGTCATGTAGCTCACACCGAGGACATCTTTGACCTCATCAAGCGTCAGTACATTTGCGTCCACTGCGACAGGCTAAGTGCGCATCACCATGTGTGCGAGGTTATGCCGTCACAAATACGCCCAAATTTTCGGGGTTTTGGGTTTATTAAGCGGTCAACCTGGCACGAGCAGCCCGACTGCGCTCAACGAGATGCGCTGGCACTCGACTGTCAATCACGACCCCGCCTTCTGCAGGCGCACTACTTGCGGCCGGCGCTTCTTCGGCGGCAACAAGATCTTCAAAAGCTGGCGGAACCATTCCGGGCTTCCAGTATTGGTACAAATCGCGAACAATGTCCTGTAAACCCTCAGAGTCAAAGCCCTGGGCGAGATCGACAGTGATCATGTTTTGATACACATGAACGCCAGCCACCCGACCAGTGGCAAAAAGGCGCCGAGCCAATTCGGCCGACGGGGTTACTGACGAAACAGCATGAGCATTGGTGTCAGTCGACAAGAAACTTTCGTGACCCATGCCCGACAGACTGCGATTGGCCTCAAACCGGACGATTCCGGAGCGACGACTTTGCTTTTCAACGACGACAACAGGCTGACCCATACGACAACCTTAGTTCGCACGAGGTACGGTCACAGCACCGTCTCTATTTCCATCTGTCATTTCACTTGTCACACAGGAGCACTAGAACATGTCTCAACCCACACTCGAGCAATTCCAGGCCGACGCCCTGGCCTTTTTAGAGGCTAATGCCCCACGCAAAGAGGCTGAAAAGAAATTCGTCTGGGGCGAAGGGGCCGACAAGGTCTCAATGTTTGAAGAGAAGGATCGCAAAGCCGAAAAACTTGATGTCGCTGAGGCGTGCGCGTGGCGGCAAAAGAAGTTTGATGCGGGGTTCGGGTACATCTTCGGATCCGAGCAATATGGCGGACGTGAACTACCCGCTGCCTACTCACGCGCCTATGAAGCACTCGAAGCAAAGTACGAAATCCCCAATCAAAGTTGCTTCACCATCGGGCTCGGTATGGTGGCCCCGACCATCGTCGATCATGGTTCAGATATCGCTCGCGACTTGTATGTGCACAAGATGTATCGCGGGGACATCGTTGGCTGTCAATTGTTCAGCGAACCCGGTGCGGGCAGCGACCTCGCAAACCTCAGCACAAAAGCCGAGCGCGATGGAGAAGAGTGGATCATCACAGGCCAGAAGGTCTGGACCAGCGGCGCTCACTACAGCGACATCGGAGAAATTATTGCTCGCACCGATTTTGACATGCCCAAGCACAAAGGACTCACTGGTTTCATCGTTGATATGCATGCACCTGGTGTTGAGATTCGTCCATTGCGCCAGATGACCGGTGGAGCAAGCTTCAACGAAGTGTTCTTTACCGAAGTTCGCGTTCGTGACGATCATCGACTTGGCGACATCAACAATGGTTGGAACGTTGCTTTGACAACCCTGATGAACGAACGTGCTGCGATTGGTGCCGGCGGAGGTGGCGGTGGCATGTTCACTCGCGTCATCGAAATGGTGAAGTTCTACGGCTTAAACAACGACCCAGTGGTGCGTGATGAGCTCGCCAAGATCATCATCCATAGCCGAGTCGCCAGCTTCAACAATCAACGCGCGATGGACAAAATTAAGTCGGGTCAAATGCCCGGACCCGAAATGAGCATTGCCAAGCTGGCCGGTACCGCCAACATGATGCGCCTCGGTGATTTTGTGTCGATGGTTCTCGGACCCAAACTGATTGCCGATAGTGGCGAGTGGGGCACGTATGCATGGAATCAATTGATTCTCGGAACTCCTGGCGGACGTATTGCTGGTGGCTCTGACGAAATCATGCGCAACATCGTTGCCGAGCGCGTTTTGGGTATGCCCAAAGATCCAGGCATTGATAGCAAGAGCGCCTTCAACGACCTCAAGAAATAAAAACTAAAACAAGGTTGGTGAAGCGTTGCGCTCGATGCGCGGGGTTCCGGGCCACGGCACGAAATTGTCCATGAAGGCCCAGCTTCGACGATGAATCGCCGATGGTCCGTATCCCTGCAGCGCGGTGCGATGCCAGTGACACGGGTAGCCCTTATTGGTATCGAGACTCCACAGTGGGTAATCAACCGCGAGTTCTCGCATCAATCGATCGCGCGTCACCTTGGCCAAAATTGACGCTGCAGCAATTGATAAAACTGATGTGTCGCCTTTGACTTGCATCACAACTTTCGGAAGGAGCGGCGTCACAAAATCCCAACTGCCGTCAACAACTGCCGCGTCGGGAACAACCGAAAGTTGAGCGAGCGCCCGTTGCGTTGCCAAGCGTTGTGCATCGGCCATTCCTAACGCATCACATTCAACATGCGATGCGTAACCAACCGACCACGATGTGCACCACGAAGCAACCGTGTCAAACATTGCCTCGCGCGATTTTTCGGTGATTGATTTGGA
>CAMDER010000080.1 GCA_945896935.1 Bifidobacterium breve
TTTCCTGGTGGAGCAGTTGACGCTGAAGATTCTTCGTACGAGATTGCGGCCATTCGTGAATGTTTCGAAGAGGCCGGCGTGTTGTTAGCCCGAACAGCAACGGGCGTGACAGTTCGTTTTGATGATCTGGTATCACACGATCGCTTCACAACATACCGACATGCGGTTCACGCTGGAGAACGAAGTATGACCAGCGTGTTGATGGCCGAAAACTTGGCCGCGCAAAGCGATGAGTTGTTGTGGGTCGCACATTGGGTGACTCCGTTTGGTGAAGTACGACGATTTGATACACGATTCTTTGTAGTTGCTATGCCCGATGATCAAACCCCCTTGCACGATGACAAAGAGACTGTTGGCAGTTTGTGGGTGACTCCACTTGACGCATTGAATCGTGCACAAGCGGGCGAACTTCTCATGCTGCCGCCGACAATTGCCAACCTCGAATTTCTGGCGACATATTCGTCAGTCGATGAAATTATTGAGGCTGCTCGCAAGATTGGGACGCCACCCAAATTGTTGCCCAAAGTGAAGTGGCGCGATGACGGACGAATCGAAGCGCTGCTGATGCCCGGTGATGCTGGCTATAACGACTTGCCCGATCGCTGAGCTGGCTTAAGTCTTCAAAAATCGATGTCATCAATCTCAAGCAGAATTTTGCGGGCCTTGCTGATCGCTCGTTCGCGGCGGTTGCGCACACTTCGTGGTTGGATATTCAAATGTGGAGCCATTTCAACTGAGTTGATGTCGTGACAGACTGCTCGCAAAATTTGTAAGTCGTATTCAGTGAGACCTCGTTTTTCAAATTCAGAAAACATGAGATCAAGTGCTGCACTCTTGCCAACCGGATCGATTTCGGTTTCACCCATGCGAAAGCGTTCAAATTCAATGCCAAGTAATCCCGCGGGAGCGAAATGAAGTTCGGCACGATTGCGTTTAAGTCGGGGTTCACGGACAAAAGCCTGATATTCAATGTCCATCAACAGATTGGCGGCAACCCGACGAGTACGGCGGTCAATGGGGTACCGACGGATGACGAGCCACGCCGACGATGCGATGAGATCAAATGCTGCGGGTAATCCTCCAGCAGTGACGTGGGCTCGACGCAAAGCCATCGCAATAAGGCCAGGCATGATGCGTTGGAAAACCATGCGAGTTGCCAAGTCGTCGTTCTTTGCGCATTCAACGAGGAGCGCCAAATATTCATCAAAATGGTCGGCATTAGATAAGTCATCAAGTCCGCTTCGAAGGAGGATTTCTTGTAAGTGGGTGACGGGTTCGCCCGGTAAGCCCAGCGAATTTGCTCGGCGGATGTTGTGGGGTTGACGGGCCATACGCCGCCATTCGGTAATGAGGCGGGTTGCCATGGTGATGCGGCCACTTGAAGGTGAGTTGGTAGTTGTCATGACGCCACTAGGCGTGATGACCATCACTGTCAGTCACACAACGACAACTGTCACTGTTGTCGGTGAGACCTGCGGTGAGCTCACTTCGGCATCACAACGGCATGACTTCATACGAACTTGTTGTGATGAGTGGGCCCGACAGTGGTGCAGTACTACCAATTCAAAGTGGGAGGCAAACCATTGGTCGTTCAAGGGTGGCTGGACTCGTCATTGACGATCCATCAATTGAACCCCACCATGGTCTTCTTGAATGGGAGCGCCCACTTCTCACAAGTCGGGCTCTCGGCGGCGAAATTCGTGTTGAGAATGTTGGTATCGATACCAAAGTCTTCTTAGGCGAATCTTTGTGTGGGCTTCGTGAAAGACCCACCGCGCAACACAGAACGTCAGCGATTTTTCATCGTGCCCTACAAGAGCGTCAAGAAAATCTCTCGGCGCCAACTCTTCCTGATATCCATCCCGAACCTCGAGTGCCGATCTCTCCACCGGTTGTACCTATCGCCGGAGGTGTTGTTGTAAGCCTGACAATGGCCCTGGTCACCCGACAATTACTTTTCGGTCTCTTTGCAATCACTACGGGGGTGATCACATTTTTGACTTGGGCCGTTAGTCGGATTGCCTATCGACGTTCAATCGCGCGTTGGCAGCACCATCGTTCAGTGACGAATGCACAATTTCATCACGCAAACATCGAATTCACCCGTCAATTGGCTGAGCAACGGCAAAGTCGGTATCGCTCGATCGGCGAGTTGCGTCGTAGCGCCGAAGACGGAGATTCAAAATTGTGGGCACACCGTGAAGTCAATGAAGTGTGTGTTGGTTATGAAACGCGTGAAGTGACGGTGAAGGGCGACCTCGTACCGATTGTGATTTCGCAGTATCCGCGTACGGTAAACATTTCGTCAGGACAAGTTGTTGGGGTCTTTGGCACACGAGCACCTCAATGTGTGACTGCATTGGTGACTCGGCTTGTCGTCGAAGTTGGGCCAGCAGATTTGCAACTCATTTTTGTCGGTGATGCCGGTGATGATTGGAAATTCTTCAAACAGTTTGCCCATGTTCGGATGACACCTCTTGATCGTTTTGATCTTGATAGCTCAGATATTGAAAATAAGCACCGACTTTTGTTGGTTAGTCAAAAAGATTTCGTTGCCCAACGCACATCAATAGCTCGTCGAATTTTGCAACGGGAGAACGTTTCTATGATTGTCGTTGCTGAAGAACACAATGAACTTCCGGCAATCTGTACCAACACGGTTTCTGCCGATGTTTGTGGGATTGATGGGATGTCACTAACAACGACGCTTGAATTTGCTCACGCATTGGAACAGTGGGTTGATCCAGATAATGAATCTGCTCTGATTCCGCGAAAAGTCAACTTCTCGAAAATCTTTTCACTTGCTGCAATGCAACCTCAGGCGATCGCATTGAGTTGGCAAAAACAGGATCAATCAAGTCTGAGTACTCTCGTTGGCGAGTCGGCCGACGGGCAGATAGCAATTGACTTCATCAATGACGGACCCCATGCTGTCGTCGTTGGTACAACTGGTTCGGGTAAAAGTGAATTTCTCAGAACGATGGTCGTAACCATTGCACTGCGGTATTCGCCAGCAGCTGTGAATTTCATATTGATTGATTACAAGGGCGGCGCAGCCTTTGACTCATGTGCCGACCTGCCCCATGTCGTCGGGGTGATTACCGATCTTGACGAGGGCTTAGCCGCACGGGTTCTTGTGAGTCTTGAAGCCGAGTTGCGTTATCGTGAGCAACGACTTCGTGGGGATGCCTCAACCCATCTGCCGCGTTTAATGGTTGTCGTCGACGAATTGGCTGCCCTCAAAGACGACGTGCCTCATTTCATTGGGTCACTGGTCAGTATCGCTCAGCGGGGTCGCAGTTTGGGTATTCATCTTGTTGTGGCAACTCAACGCCCAGGTTCGGCGCTGTCGGCCGATGTACTAGCCAACGCCAATATTCGATTGGCTTTGCGGGTGCAGTCGGCGCATGACTCACAAGAAATTGTTGGTTCTGCGGTGGCCGCGAGTTTTTCGCGGGACACTCCGGGGCGCACAGCTCTACGACTTGGCTCTGACGAGCTGTACATCTTTCAAGCGGTGCACCTTGATGTTGATATTCACCAGTTTGTCAAAATGACAAATGAGGCTTGCGTTCTTGTAGGTCTTACGAGCCCGCGTCGACCATGGCTTGATGCATTGCCCACTCAACTGTTTGAGAATTCATGCGACGCTCAAGACGGTGCCGCCGAGATCGTCATCGGCTTGATTGATGATCCGATGAATCAGCGCCAGGTTCCGTTGCTTTGGGAAACATCACAGCACGCATTCATTATCGGTTCGGCGAAATCGGGTAAGTCATCGGCGCTGGAGATGTTGCGCAATAAGTCTGTCGCTCGCGGCCACCAAGTCTTTTCTATTAGTTGTTCGGGCGGCAGTTCATTGGCTCCACATCAAGTTGATGTGAGCGACCGCGAGTTGCTGCGACGCCTGCTGCAACTCATGATCAAACGCATTGATGGCCCACCAATCTTGGACGCTGATGAGCGATGGGTGCTTTTCGTTGATGACATCGATATTTGGCGCAACCATTTTATTGACGATCGAATCGGTCTTGACAATTGGACGATGTTCGAAAGAATCTTTCTGGAAGGTCCGAGCAGAAATATTGTTTGCGTCGTTACTGGAGTTCAGCCAACCGCGATTCCGGCAATGTTAAGTAGTCGACTGAAACAGAAGTGGGTATTAACTTCGCCACCGGGCCGATGCATGGTTGAGCGTGGTGGGCGAGAGTTATTCGCACAGTTGTTGATGCCAGCGAAGGTGACCGATTCGACGCAGCGACTTGAGGTTCAACACATTGAGTTGCACCATTTGCCTCGAACGATTGACATTGATTCATTAAGCATCAAGTCATCATGGGCTGTTGCGGCAGAAGACTTCGCAGAAGTAGCAATTCCGTTGAGTGGCAACATTTGTATCTTCGGCGCACGCAATTCGGGACGTTCAACAGTTATGAATGCCATGGCTCAAGTCTGGAAAAGACTTCATCCACTTGGCCAAGTGCTTGACAGGCGAAACCATGAAGAAATCAGCGAATTCACTGCCCTAAGTGACGAACATCCAACGCTGATTCTTGCTGATGACACCACAATGAATCTGACGATCTTGGAATACTTGAATCAAACAACGCAGGGCCGGGGCAATGTCACGTGCATCGCGAGTGCGTCACCGAATTTCGTGCGAACTCATCCCGAACATTGGATCAATGTCATGCGCCGAACACGCACTGGTTTGTTACTAGGACGAGCAGCACTTGAAGATGCCGATCTGTTTGGCTTGTACTCAAGTCAGCCACATGTGTTTGGCGAAGCAAATGGGCGTGGACTGTGGGTCGTTGACGGATGCCCAGCGGGCATCGTGCAATCAGCGAGCGCGAAGTTCGAGGCGGTCGCGTAGCAAAATTTTGTAACGACGCTCGTGTTGTTCAATCCAGCCCAAACGAATAAAGCTGCTGATTGCTTTGTTGACGCGTTCACGTGACGCGCCAACCATGCCAGCGAGTTCTTCTTGGGTCACTGGCAAAACAAATTCATCGGCGCCAGCAGCGAGTTCAAGCAGACGCTTTGCAGTGCGACCAGTGACGTCAAGAAAAACTGAATCGGCAAGAGCGCCGTCCATGACTCGCAAACGTTCGGCGAGCATACGCACGACGCCACGAAGCACCTTGGGATTAGTGTCGAGCAAGTCGCCTACCGGGTCGTAGGGGATCTCGAGTACTTCACTTGGTTCGATGGCCCGAGCCATTGCCGAACGAGGTCCGCCGTCGAGCAGTCCCATTTCGCCGAAGAGGTCTCCGGCTTCCATGAGAGCCACCATGCTCTCGCGCTTGTCGAGTTCGCTGGCGATCGCAATAGCGACGCGACCGCTGATGACGATGTACATCGATTCGGCTTCTTCGCCTGCTTCAAACAAGTGATCACCACGCGAAAGTATGCGCTTTCGGCCAGTGGCGGCGATTGCCGCCACCACATCGGTAGGGGCATCGCCAAAAAAGTCGGTGCGGAGGAGGACGTCTTCGTAAGCCATCAGGAACATACGGTACTACCCTCAACCCTTATGTCTGACGCTCAGCCGACAACTCTGCCGAATGGAGCCCCGCCTCAGATCTGGACAATTGTCGTGGCGGGTGGTTCGGGCCGTCGTTTTGGGACGATGAAGCAGTACGAAATCATTGGCGGCCGCCGAGTTCTTGACCATGCCGTTGATGTTGCATTAGCGAGCTGCGATGGCGTGATTGTGGTGGTACCTACCGATGATGTGGTGGAAGAGACGGCCAACCAGCGGTCTCATACTCGGGTACAAGTTGTTGCCGGTGGCCCGACCCGTACGGCAAGTGTTCGACAGGGTCTGACTGCCGTTCCCGCCGTAGCGACCATGATCTTGGTTCACGACGCGGCACGACCTTTTGCCTCAGAACAGTTGTATCGCTCGGTGATTGCCGCGATCGAGGCCGGTGCCGATGGTTCGGTCCCGGGTTTGCCCGTTGTCGACACCGTCAAAGTCATTGAAGTCGCGCATTCTTCGACTGTTGATGGCGTTGTCCCACATGTTGTGAATACGCCCGACCGCGCCACTTTGGTTGCCGTGCAAACCCCTCAGGCATTCGGTGCCGACATTTTGCGGCGGGCGTATATTCCCGAGATTGATGGCACTGATGATTCATCATTGGTTGAGGCAATTGGCGGTACCGTCATAGTCGTGTCTGGTGAAGTAAATAACCGCAAAATTACGCACCCCGAAGATTTGGTGTGGGCGCGTGAATTCTTCGCAAGTCAGCAGGCGAAATCATGAGCATCACCGGAGTCCGCGTTGGTCAAGGTTTTGATATTCATCGCTTTAGTGATGACCCGAATCGACCATTGGTTTTAGGCGGAGTCACTTTTGAAGGCGTGCGCGGACTTGAAGGTCATAGTGACGCTGATGCAATTGCTCATGCGTGTGCCGATGCGTTATTGGGCGCTGCCGGTCTTGGCGATATTGGTCAACATTTTCCCGATACCGATCCACAATGGAAAGGTGTCGATTCACTCAAACTTCTTGATCACGTGGCCATGTTGGTGCGGGCTCAAGGTTGGGTGATTGGCAACATCGATTGCAGCGTTGTGTGTGAGCAACCCAAGTTGGCTCCCCGTCGCGATGAGATGCAACAAAAGTTGTCGGCGGTCACTGGTGCGCCCGTGTCGGTCAAGGGTCGTCGTGCTGAAGGTCTAGGTGCGCTTGGTCGTCAAGAAGGTATTGCTTGTTGGGCAGTTGCCGTGATTTTTCAAGTTGAAAACAGGAGTGAAGTCTGATGGCTGCGCGAAAAAGTTCGAGTCCCCGTCCAGTGTCTGGCGGTAAGGGCAAACCGGCACCAAAGCCCGCTGGCCGTGAGCGTCCCGCCTCGCGCAAAGTGTCGGCTGCAAAGGCCAAGCCCGCATCTTCCGGTGGCCCCGTTGCAAAAGGCCGTAACCCCGGACCGTCAAGTCGTGGACCACGAGTACCCGATGCTCGTGGCGCCGCACGTACTGGGCCCGTACAAGCCGGACCAATCAAACCGGGTCGTGGGTCAGGTCGCGGAACAGGTCGCGCAACGGGTGACAAAGATGATGATCTCGGCGGCACGCAGATTGAAGGTCGTCAAGCAGTTCGTGAATTGTTAATTGCCGGTCGACGCCGAACATTCGAAGTATGGATTGCTGGCGATCTTGATGAAAGTGATGTTGTTGAAGACATCAAACAACTCGCGCGCGCCAACCGCGTGCCAGTGATTGAAGTGAGTCGTAAGAAGCTTGATTACACGGCCCGTAGTGAGGCTCCGCAGGGAGTTCTTGCGCATGCCGAAGCATTGCCTTCCGTGCCGATTGATGCACTGCTTCGTCGGCGACCTGGCAAGGCCCCGTTCTTAGTTGCAGTCGATGGCGTGACCGATCCAGGTAACTTGGGTGCGTTGTTGCGTTGCTGCGACGGTGCTGGTGTTGACGGGGTCATTTTGCCGCGTCACCGCAGTGTGCACATCACACCAACTGTGGCCAAGACATCTGTCGGTGCCATTGAATATGTGCCGATGGCCGTGGTGGGTGGTTTGCCGACAACTTTGGCTCGGATGCGCGAACTAGGTATTTGGGTCGTGGGTCTTGATGACGCCGCCGATAAGTCGCTCTTTGAACTCGGCGACTTGGCGACCGAGGGTATTTGCTTGGTCATGGGTGCCGAAGGAACCGGATTGTCCCGTCTGGTTCGTGAGCGTTGCGACCTGATTGTGAGCATTCCGATGAAGGGTCGCCTGAGTTCATTGAATGTTTCTGTGGCAGCTTCGCTTGCCACATATGAAGTCGCCCGTCATCGTCGCTAGCCTGCAGGCGTTGCGTCAGCGACACG
>CAMDER010000081.1 GCA_945896935.1 Bifidobacterium breve
TAGGAACACGACATGTGTTCACATTTCATCAAATTCTGATTTTCCTCGGGTACCGACTTCATTGTGGATAGTCCGCTGTATCAGGTCCGACATCGGAGGTATCGAGAGACGTCAAAGCCGAAGCATCTCCACCAAGTGCCTCAACCATGGTGACGTAATCAAAGCGCATGAGTCCGAGCCACGAATGATCAGGGTCTCCTGGTGCGCCAAGCAAATCATCATCGCGCAGTACATCGACGTAGCGAACTGAGGTTTCTTTCCCGATTTGTTCGAGCACACTTGAGGGGAACACTTCACTTCCAAAAATTGCTGTGACGCCCTGTTCTTCTATTTGGTCAATAAGTTCGGCAATTTCTTTAGGAGTCTGCTCTTCAAACGAAGATGGCTGAATGGCCCCAATAACCGTCCAGCCATAAGTACGTGCAAAGTACGCATAGGCATCGTGGTACGTGAGAAGTTTGCGTTGCTCCGGAGCCAACGTCGCCGTTGATTTGACGATCGCTTGGTCGAGCGCATCTATTTTCAACACAAAGGCTTCATAGTTACTGTTGTATGTCGTTGCATTGTCAGGATCGGCGGCTACGAGTGAATCACGAATCAACGCGGCAAAATCGCCGGCCATTTGTGGGTTAGTCCAAACATGAGGGTTTGGCTTACCTCCGTCTTTAGGAAACGAGAAATCGTAAATCCATTGATCTTCAGGAAGGATCGTGGTGGCTAGTTCGCAAATGACCGAACCTTCCCGCGCATTGGCTCGAGCCATCTCTTTTGTTGGTTCTTCAAGCGATAGGCCATTGATGAAAACAATGTCGGCATCTTCGAGAGTTGCAGCAACACTTGGTGGTGGTTCGTAGGTATGACTATTTGTTCCTTCAGGCACAATCCCCTTGATCACTGTCGGGGTGCCTGCTGCGATATTCGCTGCAAGGCTCGTAATTGGCGCAACAGTCGTCGCGATCGTCAAGGTGCCGTTGGCAATTGCCGCATGCATCGGGCAACTTTGGCCGCTGTTTGAAGAAGAGTCACTATCATCGGATGGCTTACTTGATGCACAGGCAGAGGCAAAAAAGGTGCAAAATACCAGTAAGAAAGTCGCCAATCGCTGATTAGACCCACTTCCACCTCGCACACATACATGTTACCCGTGCCCCATTGAGGCTTGCCCGATTGTGCGCCATACTTGGGTGTGACCTAGGGGGTTCTCGTGACAACAAAAAGATTTCTAGCGACAGCAACAGTATTGATCCTGATGGCGAGCGCATGCTCCGAGAAAAGCGACAGTTCGCAAACGACCGACGGTGCATCGAGCTCGCCGACACAAACAGATCCAGCGTTAATTGCTCAACAAATGACCCCCGAATTCAAAATTCAAGTCGATGAAGCCTTAGCCAATAGCGCCACGGGGTGCGAAGAACTCGATTTGTCACATTGCATCTTGCCCTTTCCGAGCAACCGGTACACCGTTGCTGATGAAACAACTCCTACAGGCCGACGAGTCGCAATTCCTGCCGAAGGATTACTCGTGAATGCGCAAGGGGTTTTTGTCGATCCCATTGAATGGAACCGCAACGACGGATTTAGCCCCAACAGTCCCCTTCTGACCTATATCGCCGATCTTGACGCGAAAGCATCAGCCCTTCCAGAGTGGACCGATTTAGAAAGCTCACTTTCCGCCAATGCATCAGTCGTCATCGTTGATATCGAAACCGGTGATCGTATTCCTCTCTGGGCTGAATTAGATGCCGAAATTGGTGGCGAGCAGCCATTGCTGATCGTGCAGCCAGCAGTGGCGCTACTTGATGGACACTCTTATGCAGTCGCAATGCGGAATTTAAAAACAAATTCAGGTGCCGACGTGATTCCATCACCAATTTTTGAGTTCTATCGCGACGGATACACATCAGATAATGCGCAACTCAATGGGCGGACGGCCGAAATGGAAGCCATGTTCACGGCTTTGACTAGCGCTGGGATTGAACGTTCAACACTTCAACTCGCCTGGGATTTCACGGTTGCCTCCACACAAAATCTGACCGGCAGAATCTTGGCAGTTCGTGACAACACTCTCGCATGGCTCGACACTCATTCGCTTGAGTACTCGGTTACTTCGATTGTTCCAGCGTCACGAGACGATGTCGCTATTCAAGTTGCCGGGACGTTCAAGTTGCCCACACACCTCACCGGCGATGGATCTGCCGGTCAAAAGTTCTCATACGACTCAATGACCCCTGGGCCTAATGATCTTCCGGTCATGGGAGAAGTTGTTGACGTTCCTTTCATCTGTCAAGTTCCACAAGTAGTCATCGATGATCCTTCAATCGTTCTGCATCCAGGCTTGTATGGACACGGCTTGCTCGGAAGCGAATACGAAATTGATTACGGCGGGGATGTCCGAGCACTTGCTCAAGAAGCGAATGTGCTGTTTTGCGCAACAAAGTGGGCAGGAATGAGTGAAGACGACGTCGGCAACGCAGTTGTTTCATTGCAAGACCTTTCAAATTTCCCGACAGTTGCCGACCGTTTGCAGCAGGGCATCGTCAATATGATCGCACTCGGACGTTTAATGAACACCGATGACGGAATCCTTTCTGATCCGGCTTTTGGTGACATCAAAGTTGCGGGCGACTTGGTGTACTACGGAAATAGCCAAGGTGGCATTATGGGCTCTGCTTTAACCGCCGTGTCCCCTGATATTTCACGGGCCGTGCTCGGCGTTCCAGCCACCAACTACGGACTCTTATTGTTGCGTTCTATTGATTTTGATCAATACGAATCAATTATGGAACCGGCTTATCCCACTCGAAGAGATCGAACGATTGCTATTTCAGTGATGCAAATGCTCTGGGATCGCGGAGAAGGCGGTGGATACATCAATCACATCACTCGTGATCCACTCCCTGGCACTCAGCCAAATAAAGCTGTGCTCATGCACGTCGCTTGGGGCGACCACCAAGTCAGTGAACTTGCTGCGTTCAACGAAGCACGTTCGCTTGGCGCCAAGATCTATCGACCGGTTGTCGCCAATGGCCGTTCACGCGAAGCCACCCCCGGTTGGGGTCTCGATTCCGTCACCGATGGGGATACTGGTTCTGTGATCGTCATATGGGACTCCGGCGCCGACATGATTCCGGTTGGAGTCACCCCGCCCAGCAGCGGGCATGACCCTCATGAAGATCCTCGCGACGACAAGGTGGCGAGGAGTCAAATGGCTGAATTTTTATTCAACGGAGTGTTCACCGATGTCTGTGGCGGCAAGCCTTGCACCGCGAAACAAAGTGGTTAACAAAAATTCAAAACCAGCGCAGATCGCCCGATGCTGGATTATCGCGAAGATGACTTCTGGGTTTCGGCCCAGGTCATACCCTTCAGCACATCGTTATCGTGCGGCAAACCAAGCACTCGTTCAGCCACGATGTTGCGCTGAACTTCACCAGTGCCCCCGCCAATTGTCAGCGAGCGAGCGAACATATAGCCATCAAACCAACCTGGATGCTCGAGCGCGCGCAGTCCCACGCCACCACCGCCACCCAGTCCGTTATGGGCTCCACGTTCACTGTTATCGACGCCACCCCGCAACATTCCTTCTGCGCCAAGTAAATCACGGGCAACTTCCATGACGTTTTGCCCATGTTCGTCGGCTAAAACTTTGCGAATACTGGCCTCAGGTCCGGGCTGTTCTCCACGCAATCGAGCCGACAACGTACGCATGCGAATGAGGTCAAGCAAAATGTGTTCTGTATAGATAGTCGCTAAACGTTGTCGCATCACCGGATCACTCACCGACCCTCGCTCACGTACCGCGTCGAGCATTTCAAGAGCAGTTGGTCCACTCCCCCACAACACGCCACCAGTCGACAGAGACACCCGTTCATTACCGAGTGTCACCTTGGCTAACCGCCAACCCTCATCTTGTTCACCAACTAGGTTTGCGGCCGGGATTCGCACATCAGTAAAGAAAACTTCATTAAAGGTGCTCGCTCCCGTCATCTCTTTGATCGGTCGGATTTCGATTCCGGGCAGGTCCATCGGACAAATGAAATACGAAACTCCTTTATGTTTTGCTGCATCAGGATTTGTGCGCGCAATCAAGATGCCATATTTGGCATGTTGCGCGCCGCTTGTCCAAATCTTTTGTCCGTTCACGATGTACTCATCGCCGTCCCGAACAGCACGCGTACCTAGATTTGCTAAGTCGCTTCCACTGTTGGGTTCACTGAATAGCTGACACCAAAAATCTTCACCCGACAACAAGCGCAAGATGTATTTCTGCTTTTGTTCGTCGGTGCCAGCAAACATGATTGTTGGTCCGGCCCAACCAATTCCGATGGGGTTAGCCGGACGACGAATTCCGGCCTTTGCCAACTCGTCATCAATGATGATTTGATGAATGGGGTCGGCTGCTAAACCAAAAGGGGTTGGCCAATGTGGCGCAACATAGCCCGCTTCGGCCAAAACTCGACCAGACGGATTCGGATGGGCAGCAATCCATTCCCGAACCACAATTCGGCGGGGGTCGTCTGCGGCAGGTAACTGAAAGTCCATATCACGACCCTATTCATAAACCTGACCGACCGACGAGCACGGCGAGTCCGCCCCTCAGCGCTTACGATGAACACTCGTGCCTCATCAAACTCCTGCGACGACAACTGCCTGGAACTTCGCCGATGCTTGGGAGTCCGTCGCTAAACGGCTTCCAGACGCTCTTGCCCAGCAGTACAACGATGATGTGTACACCTGGGCCGATTTCAATCAACGAGCAAACGGCATCGCGCAAAGTTTTCTAAATGTTGGCGTTCAGCAACAAGACAAAGTTGCGCAGTACATGTACAACTGTCCGCAATATCTTGAGAGTTTGTTTGCGACTTTCAAAGCTGGACTCGCACCAGTCAATACCAACCATCGCTACACCGCTGACGAGTTGGTGTACATCTGGGATAACGCGGATGTTGTTGCAGTTGTCTTTCATGGAATCTTCTCTGAGACCATCGAGCAATTGCGCCATCGTGTACCACGAGTTGTTATGTGGCTCTGGGTCGATGATCACAGCGGCCCATGTCCTTCATGGGCCACCGATTACGAAGCAGCTGCACGATTGGGCACATCAACAAATATCTCTGGACCATCAAATATTTCTGGACCGTGGGGCCGAACTGGTGATGACCTCTTGTTGCTGTACACCGGCGGAACCACCGGCATGCCCAAGGGTGTGATGTGGCGTCAAGAAGATTTGTTCTTAACTCTCGACAGCACCAATAAGAAGCGTCTTCCTCCAGTTCCCGAGGGAGATCCGATTGGTGATCGCTCAACCAAGCCCGGCCCGCGCAATTTGCCCGCAGCGCCGCTGATGCATGGAACTGGCTTGTTTAATGCCATGAGCAACTTGACGGTTGCGGGATGCATCGTCACGATGCCTGGCCGAAAGTTTGAGCCGACCGAACTCCTAGACACAGTTGAGAGGTACCACATCAACTCGATGTCAATTGTGGGTGACGCCTTTGCCAAACCCATCTTGCGCGCCCTCGACGCCGAACCTCGTCGCTGGGATATTTCGTCGCTACGCGTCATCGTTTCAAGCGGCGTGATGTTTGCCGCCGAAACTAAAGCGGGCTTGTTGCGTCACAGTGAACGACTCATCATGGTTGATGCACTTGGTTCATCTGAAGCCATCGGCATGGCGCAAAACACCACCTCGTCAGCCGGCGAGTCAAAAACTGCGTCGTTCGAACTGGGACCAAACACCAAGATTCTCACCGAAGATGGTCGCGAGGTACAGCCCGGAAGCGACGAGATCGGTCGTGTTGCACTTCAAGGAAACACACCGATTGGTTACTACAAAGACCCCGAGAAGTCGGCCAAGACTTTCCAAGTGATTAATGGCGTTCGTTGGTCGATTCCGGGCGACTGGGCCAGCATTGATGCCGACGGGACCGTCCGCTTATTAGGACGCGGCAGCCAGTGCATTAACACCGGTGGCGAAAAGGTGTATCCCGAAGAAGTTGAGGAAGCGCTCAAACTGCACCCCACTGTCGCCGATGCTGCAGTAGTTGGCATCCCCGATGAACGCTTTGGTCAAGCCATCACTGCATTGGTTGAAGCATTGCCCGGCCAAACAATTGTTGAAGCCGATCTCATTGCCTTCATCAAGCAGCACCACGCCGCGTACAAAGCCCCCAAGCGTGTCATTCCCATCGCAACGGTTGGTCGCGCCGGCAACGGCAAACTTGATTACAAGGCGTTGACTGAGATTGCCCTGAAGTCTCTCGGGTAGCGTCAGACCTGCAGTTTTATAGATATCCCCCAAACCCCCTCACATCATTCACCCAGCACATCTTTAGGAGTTCAAAATGTCAGCACTCGGTTACGACGGCAAAGTTGCAATTATCACCGGAGCCGGTGGAGGCCTCGGTCGCCAACACGCTTTGATGATGGCCAAGCGCGGCGCACTGATCGTCGTCAACGACCTCGGCGGTTCTGTTGATGGAACCGGCGCAAATGCTTCGGCAGCGCAAGTTGTGGTTGATGAGATCAAGGCTGCTGGCGGAGAAGCCGTCGCCGATCACAACTCTGTCGCAACCCCAGAAGGCGGTGCCGCGATCGTGCAGACCGCCATCGATGCCTACGGGCGCGTCGACATTGTTGTCAACAACGCTGGCATCTTGCGCGATAAAGCGTTCCACAACATGACGCCCGATCTGTTGAACCCTGTTCTTGATGTCCACTTGAAGGGCGCTTTCTATGTGACCCAGCCCGCATTCGTGCATATGCGCGAACAGGGTTACGGTCGCATCATTTCAACCTCGTCTGCTGCTGGTGTTTTCGGCAACTTCGGCCAGACCAACTACGGCGCCGCCAAGATGGGTCTCGTCGGTTTCACTCGTGTGCTGGGCGTCGAAGGTGCTCGCTTCAATATCAAGGCCAATGCCATCGCCCCACTCGCAATGACGCGCATGACTGAAGACATCTTGGGAGCACTCAAAGACAAACTCGATCCAGGTTTGGTTTCACCACTCGTTGCATTCTTGGCCCACGAAGATTGCCCAGTCAGTGGACAACTCTTCTCCGTTGGCGGTGGACGTGTGGCTCATGTCTTCTTGGGTGAAACCAATGGCTACTACTCGCCAACACTCTCACCCGAAGACGTCCAGAACAATTGGGACACCATCACCAATCGTGATTCGTTCGCGGTGCCGAGCAACCTCGGTGAAGAGACTGCATTGTTCTTGAACTTCTTCAAATAAGGCTCACTCATACTTTCGGGAGGTCACATCGTGATCACAGTGGACGAATTCGCTCAGGACGCCAAACAATGGTTGGCTGAAAACAAGCATCTCGCCCCACGTGATTACGGCGCCATTTGCCCTCCCGACATGGTCGACGAAGGTTTGGCATGGCAGAGGCATCTCTATGCATCGGGCAAAGCCGGTATTCATTGGCCAGTCGAATTCGGTGGGCAAGGACTCACTGCAGCGCATCAAGCTCAGTGGCTGTACGAGTGCGCGCTCGTTGGAGTGCCAGGCGTTTTCAACATGGTGGGCTTAGTGCTCACCGGTGGTGCAGTACAGAAATTTGGAACACCTGAGCAACAAGCAAAACATCTCCACGCCTCGTTGCGCGCCGA
>CAMDER010000082.1 GCA_945896935.1 Bifidobacterium breve
AGTCGCCAACGCAGCGATATGAGGCTACGGATTCAGCCAACCTGTCTTGCTTGGCGCTTTGAGGCCAATTCCACCCGTTCGTGGATGTCATGCATGGGTGCCAAACTGACATGGCTCAAGATCAACTCTTCGGCACCCAGGGTCCGCGGATTAGGTTGGGTCCTGCCAATAGTGTCGCACAGAGATATCGCTCAAACATCAACTAACGAACGTACGGAGTCATCATGGGAACTCAAGGTCGCTTACAAGACAAAGTTGCAGTCATCACCGGTGCCGCTAGTGGTATCGGTGCCGGGACTGTTCGTCGATTCATTGAAGAAGGCGCCAAGGTCGTCATCGCCGACATCCAAGATGAACCAGGCCTTGCACTCGCCAAAGAATTCGGAGCGAATGCGCGATACATCCACACTGATGTCACATCAGAAGATCAAGTCGCCGCGGCTGTCGATCTTGCTGTCAAAGAATTCGGTCGTATTGACATCATGTTCAATAACGCCGGAGTCGTCGGTGCAGTTGGCCGTATCTCTGAGACCAATACCGATCAATGGAATCGCACAGTTGCGATTCTCTTGAACAGTGTGTATTTCGGCATGAAGCATGCGTCTCGCCACATGGTTCCGCAAGGAAGCGGTGTCATCATCTCAACGTCAAGCACCGCCGGAATTCTCGGTGGACTCGGACCGCATTGTTACACCGCTTGCAAGCATGCTGTCATCGGAATTACCAAGTCAGTTGCTTCAGAACTCGCAAGTGACGGCATCCGCGTCAACGCCATTTCTCCGGGCAACACCGCGACCGCAATGACTTCAGCAGTGATGACCGGCGAAGCCGATCAGCTTGACGCAACCGCTGAACATATCGCCAAGGGTTCATTGCTCGGTATCGCCGGCCTACCTGAAGACATCGCTAACGCTGCGGTGTACCTTGCAAGCGACGAAGCGCGCTACATCACCGGCCACACTTTGGTTGTCGATGCGGGCGCAACAACTCTTGGTGGCACTGGCCGCTTCCATCGTCAGCCCACCGCCATGATGCGTGAAGCAGGCGTGCGCGAAAACGGCTGATCTAGTAACTACAGATAGCCCGGGATCAGACTCGCGGGTCAACCAAGATCTTTGTATGAACTGATGTGCCACTCGCCAAATCGGCCAGTGCTCCATCAAGGCCGTCCAGTCCAACTGTGAGTGAATGCAACGGCTCGGTACGGAATCTTCCATCGGCGATCATTCCCATGCACATCTCAAACTCTTCGTGGTTATATGCCAATGACGACGACACCGAGATCTCTTTCATTAACCATTGCACCGGAGTAATGGGAGCGTCTTGATCGGCGAGACCGATCAAACACATCGATCCGCCTCGGCGCGCCAAATCAACTGCTGACTGAACTGCAAAAGATCGACCAACACATTCGTACACAATGTCGGCGCCCAAACCATGTGAGAGTTCTTTCACGAGTCGATCGGCGTCGGCACCTGGGACCACCACATGATGTGCACCAAGTTCGGTCGCTAATGAACGGCGCTGTTCGTTTGGCTCAACAACGATCACAACGCCAGCGCCGGCAGCTTTCACCCATTGCATTGCGCCAAGGCCAATTGGCCCGGCACCTTGAATCACCGCAATATCGCCAAGTCGAATTCCACTGCGACGAACCGCATGAAAGGCAACTGTCGTCGGTTCAACTTGCGCGGCTTGCGCATCATTCAAGAGTGGATTCGTCTTCACAACGCGCATTGCGTCAACTGCAATACGGGGCGCAAACCCTCCATGCTTAGGAGCCATTGCATCACGGCCAAGTGCAGAGAGCAATGACACCATGCAGCGGTCGGCTTGACCAGCTCGGCACGGAGCACATTGGCCGCACGCCGGGGCGACAGCAACGACAACGCGATCGCCTTCACTCAAAGATTTAACATCGGAGCCAACTGCACTCAGCGTGCCCGACCATTCGTGTCCGCAAATAGCCGGGTTGTATGGACCCCCCGATTGATAGGCGTGAATATCGGTACCGCAGATACCGCAGAAAGCGATATCAACCACGACGCCATTTGAGGCTGGGGTCGGATCTGGAAATTCAACCATCTCGACTTTGTTTAAACCTGTGATCAATGCTGCAAACATGACGACCCCTCTCGCTCATCTGGACTGATGAACAGATTGAAGAATACGCCACACGGCACCTCGACTCATGGCTCAGACCAGTCGCCGAATAAGGTTGCGCCATGAGCCTTATTGCCATCGAAGCATCTATCCGCCTCAACGACCCCGCCGTTCGCGACGCCGCAGTTGCCGATTCAGTCAAATTTCAACAGGCCACTCGCGATGACGAGCCCGGTTGCATCGCCTATTGCTTTGCTGCCGACCCTTGCGAGCCCGATCACATTCAGGTGTACGAGTTGTGGGCCGACGAAGAAACTTTGGCTGCGCATTTTGATCACCCGAACTATCACAACATGCGTGAACTACTCGGCAAGTACGGACTCAAGTCAGCAGTGAGCCGCAAGCATCGCATCGATGCCACGGCACCCGTGTACGGAGCAGACTTCAAGGCCAGCGCCAAATTCAGCTGATTCGGTTCAACTGAACCGCATGCACATTGCAAGCTACTGCAGAGCGATTTCTTTAGCCCAGCGATAATCGGCTTTACCCGACGGGCTGCGGTATACCGCATCAACAAAAATGACGCGCCGGGGCGCTTTATACGTGGCAATCTGTTTCTTCACGTACTCAATCAGTTCAGTTTCTGAGATGTCTGAATGACGAGAGGCGATCAGGGTGACGATCTCGCCGAACCGAGTATCGGGTATTCCGACGGCAACACAGTCTTCAATACTTGGGTGAGCGCGTGCAGCGACTTCAACTTCTTCGGGGTACACCTTCTCGCCGCCAGTGTTAATACACACTGAACCTCTTCCGCGAAGATGCACAGTTCCGTCGGCATCAATTTCGGCGAAGTCACCAGGAATCGTGTATCGCACGCCATCGATCACACGAAAAGTCTTCGCCGATTTTTCAGGATCACCAAAATAGCCATCGGGCATTGAGCCAGAGGCCGCCAACACGCCGGAGCGACCACTACCAAATTCAATCTTTTCCCAAGTTTGGTCGTCGAATAACGCCGTGTTGGGCGTGACCATAAATGCTGCAGTCGCCACCGGGTCTTGGCCAGGCATCGTCATCGCCACAGCGAACGGACCACCTTCGGAGGCGCCCACCATGTCGAGGATTACGGCATTGGTCGCTCGCTTCATGAGCGCTCGTTTCATTTCTGCCGACAAAGTGGCACCCGTTGAAACGATGCGACCAAGTGACGAGAGGTCGTACGTTTTGCCTTCAGATTCAACACGTTCAAGTTCTTCGACGATGGGCCGAGCAAAGGCGTCACCAACTATTGACAATTGATTCACCCGTTCGCGCTCGACGAGTCGCAACAATTCGGCTGCTGAAAACTTGCGTCCTCCGAGTAGTACCACTGTGCCGCCAAGAACAAATGTCGAGAATGCCAAGAACATCGCGGTTCCGTGCATCAATGGAGGCGCAGTCATATTGACCGGACTCTTGCCCGAGTTGCTCAATTCGCTGGCGACTCGAGAAACATCATCGATCGTTTCAGGAAGCGGTAAACCAAGCGATGCATAGCCCGTGAATGCGAGAGCCCCAAATAAACCCGAGTGGCTCCACACGACACCTTTGGGTAAACCAGTGGTTCCGCCCGTGTACAACAAAAGTGAATCTGCACCCGAACGTTGAATCGGAGCCATTGGTTGATGTGATGCCATTGCCGCGTCGTAGTCAACTGCACCAGGCAACAATGCAAGATCATCTCCCCCGTTGACCTGCAAGAACAATTTGATATTTGGCAAAGATGCGCGAGCCTGTTCAACAACTTCACTGAATGCCCCGTGATACACCAAGGCCGTTGCACCAGAATCGGACAACACGTGCACAATCTCGGGTGCCTTATAGCGATAGTTCACATTGACGGTGCTGGCGCGAACTTTGAAAGAGGCGTAAGCAGTTTCAAGATACTCGGGACAGTTGAATAACAATTGCCCAACCTTGGCGTCATGACCAACGCCAAACTCTGTGAACAGCGAAGCAATACGCGCCGCCCGATCATCAAGATCACGCCAGCGAATATGCGTGTCGCCAATGACAACTGCAACATGATCAGGCTGTTTGGCAGCAAGTGCTTCCCACAGCGTGGCCCAACTCTCGTTCAACATGAGTGACTCAACTATCTCTCAGAATTAACATTTCAGCCCTGCGGCATGACGAACGGAGTTAACTCATCGGCACTTCGACCGTCAGCGGCGAGTCCTTCAAGGATGCAGTTATCAATATGGCGATGAATCAATCGCATGCGCGCTTCTTGATACACGCCAAATGAGACGCCTTTCTTGGCTCGCTTGGCAGTCACCTTGAGCCCAAGTTGAACCTTGGGCAAGTTAGCCATGTCTTGTTCAAAGACATCGGCCAATCCAGACATTCCTTCGGCTTCTGTCCACTTCTGCTCGAGACGCAAACGTTGGATGGGAGCAACTGCTGGACGTTCTTTTCCTTCAGGCACCGGCATCATGCGAATCACGTCCATGAAACACGTGTCGGGGGTTGGACCTGGACGCCAGCGATAGACCAACGACTGACCGGTTCCAGCCCACGGAGCAAATGCTGGGAACAAGTGGTACAGGTGCGCATCAAGCATTTCTGAATCAGAAGTTTGCGAGAGATCTTTTCCATACAGCGGACCCATCACCGAACGGAATACATCAGCGACAACTGCACGAGCTGTTGACCCTTCAGGAACTTCGACTGCTCCACGAGCCGCACGGGCTGAGAACGCAAGATAGGCGTCGGCAACTTGTTGTTCAGTCAGATCGCCAAGATGGGGACTCTGCAGGCCAAAACCATTCACGAAACGGGTCACAAAAGGCGACTCGGGCCAAATGGAGTATTCACTATTGGTGTCGCCCGCAAACTCAAGAATCTGCGGGTGCGTTGCGATCACGTGATAGCCCTCAGCAAAGGCTTCCATGACCACTTTCCAGTTTGCCGGAACTTCTTTCACGGCGTGGAAAGCCTTGTAACGATTACTCATATTGAAGTCACGACCAAAGTGTTCAATCAATTTGTCCGCCACTTGCTCAAAGGGAATCGCGTCCGGATCAAGGTTCACAAAAACAAATCCGCACCATTCGGTGACCTGAGCTTGCGGCAAACACGAATCAGCCTGTTGCCACACTTGCGGGAAATCCCATTCGGCCGGCAACTCAACGAGTTCGCCGTCGAGGTCCCAGCGCCAACCGTGAAATGGACAGCGGAACGACGCGACGCGACCATCGTCAACACGCAACTTTGTTCCGCGATGCAAGCACGAGTTGTAATACGCCTTGATTGAGCCATCTTTGGTACGGGTGACGATGAGCGATTGATCAGCAACGTCGTACACGACGTGATCGCCGGGTTGTGCTACTTCGTCAACAGTGCATGCCATCTGCCAAGTCTTGGTCCACATGAATTCGTTTTCTAAAGCGGCAAAGGCATGTGAGGTGTACCGCAATTTGGGTACATCGGCGGTTCCTTGCAACTCGTACGAATGATCCTTTAAAGAAGCGGGAACAGGACGGGTATCGGCCTCGAGCAAGTCTTGAACGCTCGGACCGGTACTGCGCGCCTTGCCCAAATTCTTGATATCTAATCCTGGATCAACAGCAGTCATGATTCCCCTCAATCAGCTTGTGCTTCAAACAACTTCTTGGCAAGTCCGTAGTCGGCCTTGCCATTTGCCGCACGCGGCACTGTGTCCACCATAACGAGTTGTTTCGGAACTTTATAACTCGACAACTTTGTCTTGGTGTAAGCGATCACTTCATCGCCGCTTGGAGTCTTAGCTCCTGGATTCACCGATGCGACTCCGACAACCCGCTGACCAAACTTCTCATCGGGGATACCGAACACCAGACAATCGGCGACGAGATCATGAGTTTTAACCGCTTCTTCTACCTCTTCGGGGAACACTTTTTCACCTGCTGTGTTGATGCAGTTTGAGCCGCGACCGAGCAAAGTGATCGTTCCATCGGCCTCAACAACTGCCATATCGCCGGGGAAGCTGTACCGAACTCCATCAAACGACCTGAATGTGCGCTCCGACTTCTCGGGGTCTTTGTAATAACCAATCGGCACTCCTGATCCGCTGACACCCACCATTCCCTGCTCGCCCGAACCATGAACAACTTCTTTGCCAGTTTCAAAATTGATGACCTTGGTGTTAGGCATCGCTCCAAACTTCGCGGTCGTGTTGACATTGTCTTTGGTCGCCATGGTTTGTCCCATGCCACCTTCACTTGATCCGAGAATGTCCATCACCACAGTTGTCGTCATGTATTCAAAAAGTTCGGCCTTGATGTCCGATGAGAACATCGCACCTGTCGACATAATCATCTTGACTGACGAAGTATCAAACGGCGTACCACTTTCGGCCTGAGTCTTGAGCGCTTGCACCATCGGACGAGCGAAGGCATCGCCGACGATGATCAACGTCGCAATTGCGTGCTTCTCAACTGCCCTGAACATCTTCGCCGCATCAAATGACTGACCTTCAAGAAGCACTACTTTGCCGGCCATGAGATGCGGAACTAATGCACCGAGCCACACGCCAGTGCCGTGCATCAACGGGCAACAGGGCATACCGACGGTTTGACCCATCGCGGAATGCAGCATCTTGGCGAGACCAGTCACTTCCTCAAGACTTTTGAGGGGCGGTAATCCGGCGCTATTGGTATAAAAACCCAAGAACCCTTCAGTGAATGAACCCATTGGATACATCACGCCTTTGGGCATACCAGTGGTTCCGCCCGTGTACAACATGTACACATCGTCTTCTCCACGAGCGATACGCGGAGCGGGGTCGTAATCATCCAACACCGACTCCCATGGCAATGAACCACGTACACCGGCCGACTCACTATCGAGAACCTCAATCAACAATTTCAACTTCGGCAAGCGATCTTTGATACGCGCAATGCGATCGCCGAGACTTGAGTGGAAAACCAATGCTTCGCAATCGGCATTGTCGAGCAAATAAAGCAACTCATCATCGAGATAGCGATAGTTGACATTGACTGGAGTAATGCGGCTCTTGAAAGCTGCGTATTGAGTCACGAGATACTCAGGGCAGTTGTACATAAACATGCCGACTTTTGAATCAAGTCCGAGTCCTAGATCACTAAATGCCGAAGCGAGTCGCGCGGCCCATTCGTCGTATTGCGCCCACGTCACTTCTTGGTCGCCATATGCAATGGCACAGGCTTCAGGAAACTCATCGGCGTGTGCTTCAAAAATATCGGCGAATGTCAACATCTGTTCCCCCAAAGAAAATCATTCAATAATTCGTCGCAACCGAATATCCGGTGACGGCGAAGGTGTGAAGTCACAATAGGGTAAACGAAATGCCTATGGCGACGCCACCAAAATCTTTTATAACCGCGGTCGTCTTTGATTTCGGC
>CAMDER010000083.1 GCA_945896935.1 Bifidobacterium breve
CGCTCTTCATTCACTAAACGGGCGCCTGGATCAAAGAAGGTCTGAGCAATGTAGGTGGCACGGCGGGGGTCGCCAGGGCACAAAACAGCGGGGGCGTAGTCGCCTGGTTCGGCTCGTAAATGAATGGGCATGTTTTCAGCGTAGGCGAGTCAGTTACTCTCATACTGTGCTCCCTGCGCAAATGATCAACACTCGCCGCTACGACCTGAACGATCGGGCCGTGATTGAGTCGTGCGTGCAGCAAATGTCAACGCAGGGCGTGTGCGTTTTACCCGATTTTTTGACGGCGGAAGCGGTCGAAGCTTTGCGCCAGCAATCTGATGCTTTGGCATTACAAGCTTTTCGTTCGGCTTCGCGCGCAACCCCGTACCTCGGTCCAGCCGACGAGTCGTTCGCAGTGGGGCACCCGTGTAACACCATCACTAAAAGTTCAGTCGAAGTTGTTGCCTACGACCAGTTTGCTCACGCAGACGGATTGCGTGCGCTATACGAGTGGGATCCGTTACTTGCATTCATCCGTGAATGCTTGGGCCTCGAGCATCTTTTCCGTTACGCCGATCCCTTTGGGGCACTCAATCTTGCGGTGATGCGCGATGGAGACTCACTCGGTTGGCACTTCGATATGACTGATTTTGTTGTGTCAATTGCCATTCAGTCGTCAACAAGCGGTGGACATTTTGAAAATGCCAAGCAGATTCGCTCAAGCGATCAGCCGAATTACGAATCAATTCAAAACGTGCTCAATGGTCAATCGCCCGAGTTGATACGCACCGAACCGATGACACCAGGAACCTTGATGTTGTTCAATGGCCGTTGGAGCATGCATCGAGTGACGACCATCGAGGGCGATGTACCGCGCTATGTCGCGCTCTTGGCGTACGACACCAAGCCTGGGACCGACTCAACCGACACGCTCAAGATGTCGCGCTACGGCCGACTTGCGAGCCAAGCAACGGAGACATTTCATGAGTGAAACGAACGACGTAGTTTTTGAAGTTGGTGAAGGATTTGCCGGCGAGGGAGCGAATGCTGCCCATATCAATACTGTTTTAGGAAAAAAATCTGGACCAGTTGGCGGTGCATTTGTCAGCACTTTGGGATCACCAACAGTGGGGCACATTCCGTTTTTGGTGGTGTGGAAACCCAATGTGCCAGTCACTCCAGCGACGCTGTTCGTCAACAAAGCCGCGATCGAAAGTGACCAACATGGAGAACTCACGTGGGGTGCAGCTCAGGCCGGAGTCGCTCACGGGGTGACTGAATATGCGGCGCAAAGATTCACCGAATTAGGTCAAAGTGATGCATTTGTCCTGCTCACAGCGGTGTGGGTCAACCCAAAAGCCAATGACGGCGAGGCGGTTTATCGCAATAATCATGTTGCAACACTCGCGGCTTTACAGCAAGGTGCGGCGATGCCCCAACAATCGTTGGCCGTTCGTGAACATCTGGCGGGCGGTCAGCCAGGCAATCCGTATTTCGCGCCGTACGTCGCGAAGGGTTAGAAATCTCCGGGGTTCGAGCGCTCGCACACATCTCTTGTGCGCTTGCGCGCTGCCATCTCTCAGGGCTTTTGTCAGATTTCCCCTTGCATTAGGGGTCGTCCGTAGAGCAGAATGACAACCATGTAGTTACACGTGTGGAACTGCCCTGCGCAATGCGCGGACAAGAACCACACACGAGTGACCTAAGGGTCAAGATGGCAGGCAGCCACATGAACGAATCGATGAGCGAGAACAACAACTGGCAGGACCAAGCGAACTGCTTGGGCGTCGACCCCGACCTCTTTTTCCCCGAGCGTGGAGCTTCCACCCGTGAGGCCAAAGAAGTGTGCCGTGGATGTGTTGTCCGCATGGATTGTCTTGAGTACGCCCTGGTGAATGGCGAGAAGTTCGGCATTTGGGGCGGCTTGTCAGAGCGCGAACGTCGTCGTCTGCGTCGCCAGCGCGCGCAGTCAAACCGTCGTATTGCAACAGCCTGAGTTTCTAGTTACGCAGTAAATGTGTAGCCGTGTTGACGGCGAAATTCAATTGTTCGTTCTGCACTGAGATCAAGTTCTTCCCAACGTTGCTGTGAAATTTTGTTCAGCGCGTTCTGCGATATCAAACCAACGAGTTCACAACGTTCAATCTCGACATTGATTTGTTTGGCAAAGTGAATGACGCGGTCGGTTGCAATGTCGGGACCAACGCGGCCGGGTTCAAGCAGATTCATGCTGATTTGCCAATGATTTCTAACCCGAAGTGCCAATGTACGAATACCATCGCCGCGTACTGATTGGGCAATAGAACGAGCATCTTTTTCAGAAGTCTTTGTGGTGAGCCACACATTGTAAGCCGCTAATAAATCGCGGGCACCAACACATATCGCCCCGGCAGTCAAGTGAGGGGCGCTTGGTCCGTATTGCGGTTGAAGATTTGTCCACGCATCACGACGAATATCGGGAAGCGATCGCTCGGTGCCATAAACAAAACATGGCACCGAAAATTCAGAGCTTGCCCATCGAGCAAATTCATCACGTGCCAATATCGCGTCATGCATCGTTGATTCATCAAGAGCAATAAACGGAACGACATCAACAACGCCGAACCGGGGGTGAACACCTTGATGCGTGTCTAGTTGAAGTAGTTGCACCGCGAGTTTGGTCAACCGTCGGGGAGCAGCAATCCCGATCAATGTGTAAACGCTGCGGTTGTGATCGGCATCAACATGGACGTCCAGCAAATCGTCAGCACACCCGTCAGCAAGTTGGTGCAAGATATCAATATTGCGACCTTCGCTGATATTGATCACGCACTCGAGCACAACTCCACTTTGGCACATTGGCTTTTGGCGATTACGCCCTATTCAGAGTCCGAAATGGGTGCTACCCTAAAACCATGCTTGCTGCCCTAGGAACACCAGAAATTATCGGAATTTGTGCCGTCGTCGCCCTGATGTTTGGCGGAGCGAAGATTCCAAAGTTCGCCCGAAGTCTTGGCCAGGCCCAGAAAGAGTTTAAGAAGGGTCTCGAAGACGGCGCAAAGGACGACTCCAAGTCAGAGTGATGTACTGACCCGAACCCGGATGGGTTCGGATCAGATCTGTTCTGATTGAGCGTTTAGACAGCCCGTACGGCGATACGGCGACGCTTGTTGATCCGGCGGCGTTCACGCTCGCTGCATCCGCCCCAAACACCGTGATCGATGTGGTTCTGGAGGGCATATTCCAGGCAGGCGGCAGTCACTGAACAGGTCGCGCAAATCTTGCGGGCCTTATCAACGCCAACGCCATCGCTGGGGAAAAAGGTGTTTGGCGGGTAGGCGCGGCAAGCGCCATCGGCCATCCACGAGGCTATTGAGTCTTCATTCATGGGTATTTCTCCTTGTGCGAAGGTGGTTTCCGCCCGCTTCGCCCTATGAGAAGTTGAGTTCTCCTTGACCCCAGTCAGACGTTCACTGGGGTTGTTGTCGTTCTCAACCGCTTTCAGTTAACCATGCCTGGCTGAAGAGAACCAGTCAGGGCTAGTTCTGACACGCACGTATCGCCGATAGGGTTTGCCTGACCAGCGGTTTTCCTGGTGAGAAATCAGTAAGTTTTTTGGCACACGCCCGAGAATCGACCGAGATCTTGCCCGACCAACGGCATTTCTCACTCAAGGAGTTCTATGTCCGATCTACACACCTCAGCCCAATCTCGAGCACATGTCCGCATCGTGTTTCTCGGCCCAGTAGCTCCGCACTGGGACGTCGTTGGCGACTTTGGCGATCGAACAGTCGTCGAAGAATTCCGCACGCGAGCCTTGGCACGTTTAGTTCTATTGCCGTACACCGATCCTCAGTTCAAGCGCAATCGTGAGCGCATCATGCGTGACGGTGAGCGCGAAAACGTGACGGTCGAGTGGGATCTCGGCTTCGACGAAAATCTTTCCTGAACATCAGGTAAATACGCCGGCTTCGTGTCGGTGTTGACTATTGAATGGGATCCGCGTGGATCATCGTTTACTTAACCGAGAACTGAGTTGGCTTGATTTCAACGAGCGCGTTTTGCGTCTCGCAACCGAGCCTGGTATTCCGCTCCTTGAGCGTTTGAAGTTCTGCGCCATTTTCTCGTCCAACCTTGATGAGTTTTTCCAGGTTCGCGTTGCCGCAATGAAAGACCAAGAAGCAGCGGGCATCACTGCTCGTCTTCCCGATGGTTTGACGCCGGCTCTACAACTTTCGAAAGTGTTAGCGCGAGTACAAGAACTTTCACAACGGCAACAGCGACTCTTGAATGATGTGTTGCTGCCGCAGTTGAAGCGCGAAGGCGTTGAACTGTGTACGTGGACCGATCTCACTGCAGAAGAAATTGCGTACCTTGACGACTTTTATCAACGGCGAATCTTCCCAGTTCTCACACCGCTTGCCGTCGACCCCGCACATCCTTTCCCCTATGTGTCAAACCTTGCGTTAAGTGTCGCCACAATTGTGCGTGATCCCTCAACCGATGAAGAACGATTCGCTCGCGTCAAGGTCCCCACGCTTTTCCCCAGGCTTTTAGCGCTACCCGGTGGTCTGCGGTTCGTGCCCGTTGAACAAGTGATTATTCAAAATCTTGAATCGCTTTTCCCCGGAATGAAAGTTGCGCATTCAACGACGTTCCGCGTTACTCGTAATGCCGACCTCTCGCTTGAAGACGAAGACGCCGACGATTTGTTGCAGGCCGTTGAACTCGAATTGCGTCGTCGTCGATTTGGTCGGGCTGTACGACTTGAAATTGATCACAATGTTTCACCCGAAATGTTGTCGCTTTTGATTGAAGAACATGACCTGACCGAAGTTGATGTAGTCCCAGTAAACGGTCTCGTCGATGTCACTTGTTTGTGGCAAATGCATGCTGTCGATCGCCCCGATCTGAAAGATGATCAGTGGCAGCCAGTGACAGCAGGTCGTTTAGCTGCTGCAGAAGAACTGGACCGCTCAATCTTTGCTGTTGTGCGTGAACGCGCGCTGCTACTTCATCACCCGTACGAAAGCTTCGCCAGTTCAGTTGAAGAATTCTTGTCGCAAGCAGCCGACGATCCGCGGGTGCAAAGTATCAAGATGACCTTGTATCGCACGAGCGGCGATAGCCCCATTGCGCGTCACCTCATTCGGGCCGCCGAACGTGGCGTACAAGTTGCAGTACTTGTTGAATTAAAGGCTCGTTTCGATGAAGCCACCAATGTGACGTGGGCGAAAGCCTTTGAACGTGCCGGAGTACACGTTGTGTACGGCGTCGTCGGATTAAAGACCCATGCCAAGTGTGTTTTGGTAGTGCGCGAAGACAGCGATGGCTTGCGGCGCTATGTGCACCTCGGCACTGGCAATTACAACTCCCGTACTGCCCGCATGTACGAAGACCTCGGGTACATCACGAGCGAACCCGACATCACGACTGACGCAGCACAATTGTTTAATCACCTCACTGGTTACAGTCGCGATGTTGAATACAAGCGACTTCTCGTTGCCCCGGATTATTTGCGTAGCGGTCTGATTGATCTCATTCGTGGCGAAGGCGCATTGGGCGACAAGGGGCATATCACGATCAAGGTCAACTCGCTGGCCGATGCCGAAATGGCCGAAGAGTTGTACGCCGCGAGCCAACAAGGGGCCAAGGTCGATCTCATCATTCGTGGCTTGTGTTGTTTGCGGGCTGGGGTGCCCGGTTTAAGCGAGAACATCCGAGTGCGTTCAGTATTAGGTCGTTATCTCGAACATTCGCGAGTGTTCCGTTTTGCCAACGGCCAAGGCGCAGGGGTGCCGTTACACCTCATTGGCTCGGCCGACCTCATGGGCCGCAATTTAGATAAGCGTGTAGAAGTGTTAACCCCGTTGACACATCCCAAACACCAAGACTGGCTGAACAAAACGTTCGAAACTTTGCTCTCCGAGACCGCCGCGGCGTATGAATTGTTACCCGATGATTCGTGGACACGCGTCGGACCAGCACTTTTCGAACCCCACCCGCAACGAATCTTGTATGAATGGGCGTCTCACCAGCAAACTCGCCGGATTAGCCGGGAGTAGCCTCGCCCCAAGATGTTCCTGTGAGTTAATCTCTCGTTCATCTAAACAACAGGTAAACGACAGATGACATTTCTAAGGTTCGTTGCGCACGCCAGTTGAAATCGTGTGCCACCAACCCAAGGAGACATATACCAATGAAACTCAAGCAGTGGTCGCTACTCGCCGCCCTGACCGTCACTCTTCCACTCGCCGCATGCGGTGGAGACGACGGCGCTTCATCAACCTCGGATGCCCCGGTTACATCGGAAGCTCCCTCAACTAGTGACGGTGGCAGCGTTTTCGTGACCGGATCATCAACCGTTGAGCCCATTTCCATCAAGGTCGGCGAATTGGCCGGAACCGAAGAAGGCGGAAACCTCAAGGTGACCGTTGAAGGCCCCGGAACCGGCGACGGTTTCAAGAAGTTCTGTGCTGGCGATGGCGACATCACTGGTGCCTCGCGAGCCATCAAAGAAGAAGAAGCCACTTTGTGTGCCGACGCTGGAATTGAATACATCGAACTCGCAGTGGCCATTGACGGTTTGACCGTAGCCACCAGCCCGGCCAACACCGCCGTTGAATGTCTTGACAAAGGAGCTTTGTATGCCCTCATCGGACCCGAGTCCGAAGGATTCTCGAGCTGGGCTGACGCTAACGCAATTGCTGGCGAATTGGGATCGGCATATGCAACTTTGCCCGACGCCCCGTTGAGCATCTATGGACCTGGTGAAGAGAGTGGAACATACGACTCGTTCGTCGAGTTTGCTTTCAAGTCAATTTCTGAAGACCGCGGTACCGACATGGTGACCCGTGCCGACTACACCGCTAGCCCCAATGACAACGTCATTGTGGACGGCATCGAAAGCGCTGACACCTCACTTGGTTGGGTTGGCTACGCCTACTACAAGGCCGAAGAGGCTCGTATGAAGGCCATCGCCATCGCCGACAAAGAAGGCGCTTGCGTCCTGCCGACCGATGAAACCATCGCTGACGGTTCGTACCCCTTCTCCCGCACGCTGTACATCTACGTGAACAAGGCCAAGGCTGTTGAAAACCCAGCCATTGCCGCTTACGTCGATCTGTACTTGTCGGCCCAGGGTGGCGAGCAGGTCAGTGCTGCTGGCTATGTTCAGCTTGACTCGGCGAAGCAGCAGTTGTCCGCCGACGCATGGACTGCGCGAGGCTAACGAGTAATGAATGGGTTGCTGGCTGTCGCGGATCTTCGAGGAGATCCGCGACGCCGCGCTCATGATCGGCGCATGCGTCGGTTGTTAGGTGGCTCAGCGCTTGTCACCATTGTCATCAGTGCGCTGATTTTGTTTGTCTTAGCCCGAGGGACTCTTGATTTCTTGCGTTCCATTGGCTGGGACTTCAGCATTTTACGCGACTTGAATAAAGCCCCAGGCTGGTTCCCTCGTCGCGAACGTTTTGACTTACTCACAATTTTTACCGGGAGTGTCATCATGGGAATGATTGCGATGTTGGTCGCAGTTCCTCTTGG
>CAMDER010000084.1 GCA_945896935.1 Bifidobacterium breve
GATTGGGCGACTCCGGTATATGACGGCGCACTAGGCGCGTGTCACGCGCTCGAGTTGGTGTTTGTGTTTAACAATCTTGGTGATCCGGCAGCGGCGTATTTGAGTGGCGACAATGCACCGCAAAATGTCGCTGATGCAATGCATCAAGCGTGGGTTGCATTTGTGAAGACCGGTAATCCGCAACATGCTGGAATTCCAGAATGGACTCGACACAACATCAACGATCGACCAATGATGCAGTTCAATACAACATCAACTCTTGGTCACAATCTGTGCGCTGATGAACTCGCTTTGTGGGATGGCGTACTTTAAGAAATGTCTTTCATGCGTTGCCGAAGTTGCACAAAAACTTCTTCGCCAACTATCGCCGTCAATTCTTCAGCCAAACTTTCAATAACTTGTTGTTCGCCGATATACGCCTCGGGCTCTTCAGTGCACACCCATGCCATCTTGTCGCTGTGATCGCCCCAATCAGATTTGTTCCATCCACGAACGGTTGCGACTTCGACGTCGTCCTCACGCATGACCCAATCAACTTTGATCGGAAGTTGCCAGCACACTGAGGGTTTCCAGTCAATGGGCGACTCATCGTAAGCGATGGCCCCAAGATGTAACGCGCAACCCTCACCACCCGCGAAGCCGTGGCGATTATGAAAAATGCAAGCACCATCAATCACTCGGGTTGCATCATTTTGATCATCTCGGAATATTCCGCCTGCTTGGGCTTCGGCGTGAAACTGAAAAATCTCAGGAGTCAGAGTTGCGGCCATCGCCGACAAGTTCATTGCTTCATCGACCCCGTCGAGTTCGGCACCCAGCGAACAGCAACCATGGCCAGTGACAGAATCGCGAGTGTCGCCGATGCCCAGGCATCCACGGCCCCAAATACATGTCCAGTTTGAAGTGATGAACGAACGCTCAAAACGCCAGATGGTGTCACCGGCGTCAACCTCGTCAAAGACCTGTTCGTCGGACATGCGATCGGACATGTGATCAGACTACGGCGCGGGTACACGGTTTGTTAGAAATCGTCTCCGAATGGCACACCCTTGCGCCACACTGATGTTGTGAGTCATTTAGAAACAACCAATCGCGAGTTCGCCGAACAACATATGAATATCGTGCTCGGTCGCCTTGCTGGCCCCGATGCACATCCTCGTGGTGATCAAGTTGATGCGGTTCATGCGGTGCTTCAACCAGCATCACGAGTATTAGTAGTGCAAGCGACGGGCTGGGGTAAGTCGGCGGTGTATTGGGCAGCAACTCATGCTTTGCGCCATTCGGGCGCTGGGCCAACGTTGGTGGTTTCGCCACTCTTGGCACTGATGCGCGATCAGGTCACCGCTGCCGAACGAGCTGGATTGACTGCGGCCACCGTGAACTCAACCAACTTTGATGAGTGGGACGAAGTTTTTCGTCAACTCGACAACAACACTCTTGATGTCTTGCTGGTGTCGCCCGAACGTTTAGGAAATACGCGCTTCGCAGCTCGACTCGGTGAACTATTAGCGCGAGTCGGACTGATCGTGATTGACGAAGCGCACTGCATCAGCGACTGGGGATTTGATTTCCGTCCCGACTATCAACGATTAGCCCGAGCGTTGTTGTCAACGCCGACTGCATCAGTGCTTGCAACGACCGCAACAGCAAACGAACGCGTTACCAAAGATGTCAGCGATCAACTTGGTGCTCATACTGTGACGTATCGCGGGACGTTGGCGCGCACGTCACTCACGTTGTCGGTGGTTCCCGGTTTGACACCGCTTAAGCGCTATGCCTGGATTGCTGATGCACTTGAACAATTGCCAGGCTCAGGAATCATTTATGTGTTGACGGTTGCCGAGGCCGACAAGCTTGCCGCATTCTTGGCATCTTGTGGACACAAGGTCGATGCGTATACGGGTCAACTTGATGGAGATTCACGAATCGCGATTGAAGAGCGTCTGCGCAACAATGAAATCAAGGCAGTGATTGCCACATCGGCACTCGGAATGGGATATGACAAACCCGACCTTGGTTTTTGCGTGCATGTTGGTTCGCCATCGACGCCAGTTGCGTATTACCAACAAGTTGGTCGTGCTGGACGCGCCGTTGCGCATGCCGATGGGGTGTTGTTGCCATCCGATGCCGATGAACGTATTTGGGAATATTTTGCGACCGCGTCAATTCCCGATCCCAAGTCGGCCGACAAAGTGTTGGCATCCATCGCTGAACAGCCACGCACATTGATGGAAATTGAAAGTGAAACAGGATTACGTCGGGGACGGCTTGAAGCGTTGCTGAAGATTTTGGCTGTTGAAGGCGTTGTCGAAAAGGTTGGTACGGCGTGGGCCACGACGGGTGAACGTTATGTGCACAACACCGCAAAGTGGGCCGACCTCGCCAAGGTTCGCGCCACCGAAGCCGACATCATGCGCAAGTACGCGCATGGTGAAGGTTGCTTGATGGCGTTCTTGCAAATTGCTTTAGACGATCCCAGCCCTGCCGCCTGCGGCCGTTGCTCGGTATGCACCGGCAACATTCCTTTTCCTGGTGGCGAACCATCTCATGACAAGTTGATGTTGGCGCGGGCATTTATGCGCGGCACCGATGCCGACATTGAACCGCGCAAGCAATGGCCAAAAGGTGTGAGTCGCAAGGGCAACATTGTTGCGCTGAATGCTGGTCGAGCCGTGGCCTTTGCCGACGATCCAGGTTGGTCAGTTGAGTTGTCCGAGCTTGCCCGAAGCCGTCCCGGAGAAATACCTCAAGTCATGCTCGATGGGGCTGTGGCTACCCTTGGCCGCTGGTCAAAGGTGTGGGGAACGCGACCGACTGCGGTCGTTCCGTTACCTGCACTTGACATGCGCTCAAATCGACAGCTCGCCGAACATATAGCCAAGGTTGGCAAGTTGCCGATGCACGACGTATTCACATGGACTGGTGGCGCCATACCCGATGATGCGGCATCAACACCGGTGGTTGCACATCTCGAAACGGTACTGACGATCACCGCGGATCACGAATTACCTCGTGGCCCGGTGTTATTCGTGACAACCGATGTGCGGACGCGATGGACCGCAACTGTTGCTGGCGCGATGTTGCGCGCTCAAGGAATACCTGCAGTCTTGTTGCTGGCTCTGCACTTGCGTCCCTGAATAAATAGGTGGTTGAACTAAGGTCAAAGCGTTGTTGAACCGCGGGCTATAAGGAGCCATCATGAAAATTTCTGATCTGTTTTCTGTTCAAGGAAAAGTTGCTGTAGTCACGGGTGGCTCGCGCGGGATTGGCGAGATGATTGCGGCTGGCTACCTCATCAACGGCGCCAAGGTTTATATCAGTTCACGTAAGAAAGATCAGTGTGACGCCACTGCCAAGCGTTTGTCCGAGACACACGGGGCCGAATGCATTTCGATTCCGGCCAACTTGTCCGAGTTAAGTGGCATCGAATCTTTAGTTGCCGAATTGACGAAGCGTGAAGATCACATTGACATCTTGGTAAATAACGCCGGCGTGTCGTGGGGTGCACCCCTTGATGACTTCCCCGAATCTGGCTGGGACAAAGTGTTTGATACCAACGTCAAAGGTGTTTTCTTTTTGACGCAGAAAATGTTGCCTTTGCTTGAATCCAAGGCCACCAACGCCGATCCGTCACGAGTGATCAACATCGGTTCAATCGACGGGATTCGCACACCAATGTTTGACACTCATTCATACGGTCCATCAAAAGCCGCATTGCATTCGCTCACCAGTCAGATGGCTGCCAAATTGGTCAAGCGCAATATTTTGGTCAACGCGATTGCTCCGGGACCTTTCCCCACATGGATGCTCAGCACCGGTGTCGGCGGGGGCGGCGACGTTGAAGGAACCGACTGGGATGCAGTTGGACGCACCAATCCGCGTAGGCGTGTTGGCACTCCCGAAGATATTGCGGGATTGGCGATTTTCTTGAGTTCACGTGCTGGTGCTTTCACCGTTGGTGAAGTGATCAAGTGCGACGGCGGAATTGTTATTTCGTAACGAGAAATTTAGATACGGTCGAGTGCCGCCCCATCAAATAACGGTGTCACTCCGAATTCGGCAATATCGCGATTCATCTCTTCATCAAGTGGACGGCCAAGTTCACCTTGGGCTGCTTCAAGAATGATTGGCAACAACGTCGCGTCACTGGTGGTGTTGAGAAAAAGATCTGATTGCGACAGCACATATCGCACTGCACGTTTGATGGCATCTGAATCGGTGAGTGGTTCATACCAACTGCGATGAGATTCAGTTCCGTCATCCCAACGACGACGAGCAACAGCCTTGATGGTTTGAGTTGCAATATTTCGCGTACGACATTCTTCTCGTAATGCAGCGACGTCATCGCGGTATTGAGGGATCGAGAGCAACGAGTGGTTGTACGGAAACAGAACGGCGTCAAAATCAAACTCCGCCAAGCTGCGCAAGTGCATCGACGGAATACGCAGACCGTGGCCGGTCACGCCAATGAAACGAACCAAACCTTCAGCACGGGCCTGGTTCAGGGCTGCAACAGCACCACCTTTGTTGAATGCGGTCTGCCATTCATCGGGTTCAACCAAATTGTGCAATTGAATGAGGTCAATTTGATTAACTCCCATGCGCTCAAGCGATCGTTCAAGTTCGGCACGGGCCATCGATCCAACTCGCTCTTGTGTCTTTGTCGCAAGGAAAACTTCTGAACGATGATCAACGAGCCAGGGTTTGAGGTGATCTTCAGATGCCCCGTACATGGCGGCGGTATCAATGTGGTTGACGCCATACGAAGTGACGAGATCAAGTGTTTTGATGGCACGTAATTCGCTCATACCCCCGAGTGCAGCCGCACCAAAGATGACGCGACTTGAACGATGACCTGTTTGACCGAATTCAGCGAAAGGCAACATCCCTATGACGGTAGTTCTTTACCGTCCCCGCTAAGGACTTGTCATCATGAGACGAAGTAGTCTGACAAGTAATTATCAGGGAGTTGATCACCATGTCGCAGTCCACATACGTAGACGTTTTAATCGTCGGTGCCGGAATCTCG
Organism: Bifidobacterium breve; assembly: GCA_945896935.1. Taxonomy (GTDB): domain Bacteria; phylum Actinomycetota; class Acidimicrobiia; order Acidimicrobiales; family Ilumatobacteraceae; genus Casp-actino8. Next base: position 5,030 of record CAMDER010000084.1, read on the forward strand.
GGTATTGGCATGGCCTATCACCTGCAGCAGCAGTGTCCCGACCGTAGTTACACCATCTTGGAAGGCCGACCCGATATGGGCGGAACCTGGGATCTGTTCCGTTATCCAGGTGTTCGCTCCGACAGCGATATGCACACTCTTGGTTACAGCTTCAAACCTTGGAAGGAAGCCAAGTCAATCGCCGATGGTCCTTCAATTCTGAATTACCTGCGCGAGACCGCGAGCGAAAACGGAATTGATAAAAAGATCCAGTTCAATCATTTAGTCACTAACGCTTCTTGGTCAACCGAGACAGCAACATGGACCGTGACCGCAACCCATAAAGAAACCAACGAGACGCTCACGTACACCTGCGGTTTCTTGTCAATGTGCTCGGGCTACTACAGCTATAAAGAGGGCTACACGCCAGAGTTCCCCGGTATTGAAAATTTCTCAGGCCAAGTTGTGCATCCGCAAAAGTGGCCAGACAATCTTGATTACGCAGGCAAGCAAGTCGTCGTGATCGGTTCAGGTGCAACCGCGGTGACTGTGGTGCCGGCTATGGCAAGGAAAGCTGCTCACGTGACGATGTTGCAGCGCTCGCCAACCTACGTGGTGTCGCGACCCGATCATGATGCAATCGCCGACAAACTCCGCAAGATCTTGCCAGAGAAAACTGCTTACGCAATTACTCGCGCCAAGAACATCGCTTTGACCAAGTTTTTCTATAACCGTACGCGTACTCAGCCAGACAAAATTAAGGGACAAATTCTAGGTGGAGTACGTAAGGCGCTTGGTCCCGACTACGACGTCGATACTCACTTCACCCCGACCTATAACCCGTGGGATCAACGTATGTGCCTGATCCCTAATGGCGATCTCTTCACATCAATTACGCTTGGCAAGGCTTCGGTGGTGACCGACCACATTGAGCGCGTTACCGAGAACGGCATTTTGTTGAAGTCGGGCGCCACTCTTGAAGCCGACATCATCGTCACGGCAACTGGGCTTAATCTCGTCACACTTGGCGAAATTGAATTTACGGTCGACGGCAACGAGGTTGACTTCGCGCAAACCTGGACCTACAAAGGCTTGGCCTATTCGGATGTTCCAAACTTGGTGTCGACATTCGGATACATCAATGCGTCATGGACTCTGCGCGCCGACGTGGTGGCTAATTACTCGTGTCGTTTGTTGAATCACATGAAGAAAACAGGGACGCAGCAAGCCACTCCACGGTTACGAGCACAAGACCAAGGTATGACGGCTCGTCCATGGATTGATGATTTCTCGGCGGGCTACATGCAGCGCATGATGCACTTAATGCCCAAGCAAGGAGATCATGCCCCGTGGCTCAACCCGCAACTCATCGCGGTTGACAAGCAGATGATTGTGAAGTCGCCCATTGATGACGGGGCCATGCAATTCACGAAAGCCAAGGCTCTCGTTTAGTCATTTACGCCGCGACGTCGGGAGTCCAACCCGGAGCAGCAAAGACATAACGTAGGCGTTCGTTAAAGTTGTCGGCCTGAGCCACGTCTTTAGCGATCTGTGCTAATTCACCGTAAGCCATTTTGACGGGGTTGTTCGTGCGAATGTTTTTGGTGAGCCCGTATTGCAGTTGACGAATCTCGGGTTCAAAAGTCTTGAACATGCGGTCCCAAATGATCAAGATACCGGCATAGTTCTTGTCGATGTATTGCTTGTTGGCGCCGTGGTGTACTCGGTGATGTGACGGCGTGTTGAAAATCTTTTCAACCCAATCGGGCAAACGGTCGATGGCCTCGGTATGAATCCAGTACTGATACAACAAGTTCAATTGACGGGCTTTGACAAACGTTGAGTAGCGGAATCCCAGAAGCGGCATTGGCCAGTACATCCAAGTAGTGAGGTAGCCGTTCCACGATTGACGAAGTGCAGTTGACAAGTTGTAGCGACGACCCGAGTGATGTGCGGCGTGGTCGGCCCAGAACAAACGGATCTTGTGCATCGAACGATGGTTCCAGTAGTACAAGAAGTCCCAAACAATCATCGCGGTAAAGAATGAGCCACGTCGAGAACCAAAACTTGAGAGACGATGACGAAACAAGAATCCGTGAATCTTGCGGTATGTACCATCAAGAGCGAAAGTCATCAAGATTGAGCCAACTAATAGACCAATGCTTCCAGCCGTGTCATTTTTTTCGTAACCAAGCGGAATGAGCGGGTCAGAAATCGGGTTGCCATCGTCGGTTGGTGCAACTGCATCAACATCAACGAGTTCGCGTAACTGTCGCTTCTTTAAGATCCGATGTTCCCAGACCATGGTGGCCGCAAAGATCGGCAAGGTGATCTTGTCGATCAAGTCAATCTTGCGGGACGATCCGGCCATAACTGCAGACTACGCCTAACTGAGT
>CAMDER010000085.1 GCA_945896935.1 Bifidobacterium breve
GGCGTTGTCGGATTTGGCATCGTGGCCGGAATCGGATTCTCTGGAGCCTTGATTTATTGGATTGGTTTACGACAGATCGCATTAGGTGCCGCGCCGGCATCGGTTGTTGCGCAATTACGCCAGCGATTTAGTCGTTCGCGCTGAATTCAAGTCGAGCCAACCATAAGCCAGGTGCATCAAGCTCAGAGAGTGTCGGCAAATTAGCCGCAGAAACGTAGAGCGGCGCTAGACCACTTTCACCATTGCGTTCAATAACACCTTGTACGAAATGACGACCACGCTCTACTTGCTGACGATTGATGTGTAGCCCGAGAAGTTTTTCGACAAAAACAGTTTCTTCGCCCGACTCAACTCGACGGCGACGAGCGGCTTCGGCGATTCGCGAAGGATTACCGAGCACTCGTGAACCAACTGCATCAGTCATGTGATCGGACCAACCAATAATGAGGCCGAGTAAAGCATCAAGCTGTGGCTGCAGGCGGTTTTGTTCTTCAGAGCGAACGGCACCCAGCATGAGTTCTGGATCACTCAAAATCTTTTGCAGTGAACCCATGAGATCATTGGGATCGGCACTCTCGAGATTGGACAACTTGTCGGTGATCGCCGATGGATCAGGGCGAAAGGCCGCGATAAACGATTGCACCATGTCAGTGACGGCATCGCGAATATGAGTGATGCTGTACAACTGATGAACGACGAGTTCGCGGATAAGAGTCCACATCCGTACATCTTCAAGCGGCAAATCCCATTCTTTGGCGAATGCATCAACAGTTGACGGGACAATAGCGATTTCATTTTTGATAGGTCGTGGAAGTGGCAAGTCGTATTGCCCGAGAGATTTTTTCGCCAGGTGACCAACCATTGAACCGACTGTCATGCCCATAGTCATCGGGGCAATCATGTTGGTAATGCCCGCAAACATTGAGGCAAACGGATCGTTATCGGCTGCTGATTCTGAGGAGTCGTTTTGCTGTGAACTGAGGGCTGTCGCCAACTGGGTGAATAGTGGCCGATAATCATCAAGGGTGCGTTGAGCCCACGCACCAGGCGTCACCATGATTGGTTCAACCGAACTTGCAGAGCTGATGTCACCAAGTCCGGTGATTTGATGAACGTGCATGCCCGCGATGCGCGCGAGATTGGCATATTCAATGCGCACCAACGGATCAACATTAGGTTCAGTTTGACCATCGGTTGCGGTGACGAGAGCAACCTGACGAGCGGTATCCCATTGGATAGGACCTTGAGTACTAAACATTTTCATCATGTCGCCGAACATGGGCATGTTGCCGAACATCTTGCCGAACATGTTGCCAGGAGTATTTTCGGGGTTGGCATCGTCGTCGCCGTCAGAATCAAATGGATTGGGGAAATCGCCAGACACATTGCGAGCATAGAACTAATTGCCCAGGTTTTTACAGCGCGTCAGGTGACGGTAATGTCGCCTATGTGACAATGTCTGCGACTTCGCTTGATGAACCAGGTTCTGCTGGGTCGCGACATTCTGATGGGTTGCCACTAAATGAATCCACGAGTGATGTGATCAGGGTTGTCGTGAGCGGAGGGCAGTGGCCACTCGGCCGGCGGGTCATTGAGATCCTCAAGGCTGATGGCGGTTTTGAAGTTCGCGAAGTCAACCAGAGCACCGATGTGATTGATGCCTCACTCGATGTTTTTATCCACCTAGCCTCGGGTGATCACGACGCACTTGTTGAACGTCGTCGTAGCGCAGTGATTGGCACGCCCGAGCTGTTGCAAGCAGCGACTGTTCAAGGAGCCAAACACATTGTGTTGTTGTCTTCGGCGATGGTGTACGGAGCCTGGCCGAACAACCCCATTCCGTTGACTGAAGATACGGCACTGCGACCCGACTTCGGATTTGCTTTTGCACGACAGTTGGCCACGGTCGAACAACTCGTTGACGATTGGCGCGTATCTGGCGACGATCGAAGCACGACTGTTTTACGACCAGTCCTGGCAATGGCGGCCGACGGTGCATCCAGTTTAGTACGAGCGCTTGCAGCAGGTATGGGGGGACGCCTTGGTGAAGACGATGTACCAGCGCAGTTTTTGCATCTTGACGATCTGGCCGAGGCAGTCGTTTTGGCGACTCGCAAAAAACTTAATGGTGTCTACAACGTTGCGCCCGATGGTTTTGTGCACAGTGCTCGAGTGCGCTCATTGTGGGGTATGGCACCGCGATTGCGGTTACCAGATCGGATGAGCGAAATTGTGAGCGACTTACGCTGGCGTTTTCAACGTGGCCCTATTCCTCCGGGTCTTCGTCCATACGTGCGTTCAACTTGGCTTGTTTCGAATGGACGACTACGTGCCGAAGGTTGGACCCCGACTGTCACCAATGAGCAAGCATTTGTTGAGGGAACTGACGTCAAATGGTGGACAATGTTGACTCCGAAGCGTAAGCAAGAGATTGCTTTAGGAGCAATGGTTACCGGGATTTTTGTAGCAGTAATTACGGTGTTGGTTGCAGCGAGAAAATATCGTCGCTAGCACTGAGCGCACTGATTTGCTTTTCAATACTCGGAATCGGGATAAAGCCAAGCACTTTATTGCTTTGTGTACACAGACCGACAAGCCGACCGCTTTGATCGACGACCGGAGCACCTTCGGCGAATGCCGAAATATCTATCTTGTTATCATCGCCTGATCGCAGAGTGATCATCATTTGATCTGAGGTTTCATCAATGATGAGTCGTTTGGGATTTTCAAGCAACACCGTCACAACTTGACCTGACGTAAAACCTTGACTGTATTTAATTCTGCTTGTACGAGAGACAGTTCGGAGAAAGGTGAGCGGATCAAACTGTTGTTCAATTTGCAAGACTGCAATTCCGCTGTTTGGAAATATATGAACAAGGTTTGCCGTGTTGTTTGAATGATCGGGGAGTTGAACCGAGACTGTTTCAAGTTCACCAAGTGCTGCCACCGTCGTCACCAAAATTTGATTATTAAAGAGGATGATGCCCATTGCCGCTGAAGCGGATAAATGACTATCAACTGCCGCGACATGAAGGTCGGCGTTAGTGAGGGCGACGATGTCAGATGTGTTTTGGTGACCTGAGCGCGGGATGAGTACCAGCAGAAGTCCCGAGATCAAGATGGATCCGGCGATGCACGAAAAACCGACAAGCCCCCGTCCGCGTCGCCCGATGTCGATTGGAGTGAGTGCCTGCAGGGTGACGGTGGCAAAGCCGACTTCGGAAGGATGACGCCACATGCGCTCATGGGGTGGTTGCGGGGCTGGGACGTACGAATCGTCGGGATAGGCGTCGTCGGGGCCCGCTCCGAAGTCGTTGTTCATTCCCATAATGAGGCAGGTTAGTAAAGAATGCCGAAGAGTGGCACGCGCTCAAGCGTTCAAGTTGGATGTAACCGCTACGCTCAAGATGTGCTCGTTGAGAAGTCCGCTGACGAATGGTTTGCCATCACCGCTGAACCATTGTCGGTGGGTGAGTTGTACGACTGGGCGGTCCGCCCCGATTGTGGAGCCGTGGTGGTTTTTTCTGGGACTGTTCGCGATCATGCGATTGAGGACGGACAATTTCGCTCGGGTGTTGAATTTCTTGAGTACGAGGCGTACGCCGAAGAAGTGATTCCGCGGTTTCGTGCTATCGCCTTAGAAGCTCGTCAACGCTGGAACGATCTCGGACGCTTCGCACTTGTCCATCGAGTGGGTCGTATTGAACTTGGTGAGTCATCGGTCATTGCCGTCGTATCGGCACCTCATCGCCCCGAGGCATTTGAAGCGGCACGTTTTGCCATTGATGCACTGAAGTCATCGGCTCCGATCTGGAAACATGAGACCTGGGATGGTGGAAGTGACTGGGGGACTGGAGCGACCGCGCCAGTTAATGCTTCGGAAGTTCGTTCGTCAGAAGGCGCCGGTCACTGATGGTTTACATATTGCTCGCAGTGGTTGTTATTTGTGTCGTGGTTTTTGCAGTACTCGCAACAAGCCGACGTACTCCCACAAGCAATGACAGCGTTGCAGATTTTCAACGTCACTTAAATGCGTTGTCTCCTGAAGCACGTCGACATACGGTGGAGAATTATCCCGTTGTGACGTCGCCAACCGAAGAAACTGAGGAACCAGACGATGGCGCGTGACCTTGCGATTGACTTAGGTACTGCAAACACTTTGGTGTACATGAAGGGTCGCGGCATTGTGCTGAACGAACCTTCAGTGATTGCTCTCAATCGTCAGACCGGTGAAGTACTGGCAACTGGTCACGAAGCGTGGCACATGATTGGCCGTACACCCGGATACATCGTTGCGGTACGACCGCTACGCGGTGGGGCTATTACCGACTTTGATGTCACCGAACGCATGATTCGTTTGTTGCTGCAGCGAGTTGGAGTCAGTCGCTTTACCCGCCCCAAAGTGGTTATTTGCGTGCCTTCGGCCATTACCGAAGTTGAGCGGCGTGCGGTGACAGACGCGGCCCGTCGTGCTGGTGCCGCTGACGCTCAATTGATTGAACAACCGATGGCCGCGGCAATTGGTGCTCAGCTGCCGATCGACGAGCCAGTTGGCAACATGGTCATCGACATCGGTGGCGGCACGAGCGAAACCGCGGTCATCAGCTTGGGCGGCATCGTTGCCCTTGAAGCTGTTCGTGTTGGAAGTTTTGATATTGACAATGCAATTCAAAACTATGTGCGACGCGAACACGGTATTGCGATTGGCGAACGCACCGCTGAAGAAATCAAGGTGGCAATTGGTTCGGCCGCTCAGACGCCTGACGAAGTTGAAGCCGAAGTGAGTGGTCGCGACTTAATGATGGGTCTTCCGAAGACGGTTGTTCTGACGCCTGAAGAAATTCGTTATGCCATCGACGACGTCGTGTCGCAAATTGTGCAGTCGGTTGTTCGATGCTTGGCAAAAGCGCCAGCCGAATTGGCGCAAGATTTCTTGACTCGCGGCATGTACTTGGTTGGCGGTGGTGGATTGCTGCGCGGACTCGCCGAACGTATTGAAACCGAAACACAAGTGCCGGTACGCATGTCGCAAATGCCGCTCGAGTCAGTTGTGCTTGGTGCTGGCCACTGTATTGAGAACTACGACGCGTTGAAGCGTATGTTCATGGGTCAGCGACGTTAAATAAATCGTTACTGATTTAGCCCGCAACGATCGGCACAATGAGGCCGTTCTGCGACAAAACCCACATTTCACCTTGAGCATCAGCCACGATTCCGACTGATCTTTCGACAGTTCCGAGGTCAATGACGCCGCAGTTCTTGCGCTGATCATCAACGCAAAGAGCTTGAACCTTGCCCGTGCAATAGTCGGAGAAGATGTACCAGGTTCCGGTGACAGGAACCTGCGAGCCGCGATACACGACTCCGCCCGAAATTGAGCAGTTGTTATCAATATGTTCGTATTCGTATACGGGTTCAACCGCAGTAAATGTTTCGTGAAGGGCTTGTTGATCAGCGTTGAATTCATGCGTACCTTCGCGGGCGCTCCAGCCAAAGCTGACACCTTGCACTTGATCAAAAGGTATGACGTTGATTTCTTCCCAGCGATCTTGGCCAACATCGGCGATCCAGAGATCGTTAGTTACTGGGTCGAGTGCGGCGCGCCAGGGGTTACGTAATCCGACCGCCCAGGCTTCACCGCTATTCCATTGACCATCGGTGGGTGTAATTTTCCAAATCTTGCCGAGTGGCGAGGTGATATCTAATGAGTACCGTTCGGGATCGTTGGCGAAACCACCGTCACCCATGAAGATATACAACGCACCGTCGGCATCAACCATAATGTCTCCACCGTTGTGATTTGGATACGGCTGTTTGATGGTGGTGATGATGTTTTGCGACGCTTGATCGAAAGTTCCGTCATCGTCAATCAAGAACGAAGCAATAACAGTGTCACCAGCAAGGTTGGTGTAGTTGACATAGGCGCCCGAACCATCGGGAGCAAAGGCGAGACCGAGCAAACCTTGTTCGCCTTGAGCAATCGTAAGATCGCTGATGTCAAGAACTTCGGTGCCTTTTGCGCCGTCGCTCGCAAGTTCGTAGATTTTTCCGGCCCGCTCGGCGATGTACGACTGGGTTGTTTCGTTGTTGCGAACGGCGATGTCAACCGGATCGTCATAGTCGGTGATTGGCGCGCCGAGAGTTGCAGACAAACTTGGCTCGGTGGAAACTATCGTTGACGATTCGGCGACATCGGTTGCAGCGGTAGTCGTTGAGGTGCTTATCTCTTCGGCAGTTGTGCTGACAAGAACTTCGGTCTCGGAGGCGCAGGCAATCAGCGACAGTGACGCGAGGGTCATTAAAAATCCGAGACGAGCTTGAGAAATTTTCATTACGAACGCTCGCGACGAATCAGACCTTCTTGAACAACCGTGATCGCAAGGTGACCATCGTGGGTATAAATCGAACCTGTTGCCAAACCGCGCGCGCCTGATGTGGTTGGTGTCATCTGGTCGTACAACAACCATTCATCGGCGCGGAATGGACGATGGAACCACATCGCGTGGTCGAGGCTGGCCATTTGCAAACCGCTGTCGGTCCAGTTGAGACCGTGCGGCAAAACCGTTGTATCGAGAAGAGTCATGTCGCTTGCGTACGTCACGATGCACGCGTGAAGTGTGGGGTCGTCGGGCAAAGTGCCGTCGGCACGTAGCCATACTTTTTGTTGCACCGTTGGTGTGCGCGAACGCGACATGGGGTCGCCATCGACGTAACGAATGTCGATCGGACGCGGGCGGTCGTACCACTCGCCAAGTAAGTGCTTGTGAGGGGCCATGCGCGTTTTGAAGTCGGGGAGACTTTCAGCGTCGGGGACTTCGGGCATTGGGACCTGATGAGAAAGTCCTTCTTCGGGCGCATGGAAACTGGACTGCAAGTTGAAGATGGCTTGGCCGTGCTGGATAGCAACGACGCGTCGGGTTGAGAAACTTTTGCCGTCGCGGATGCGGTCGACGTCGTACAAGATGGGAGCGGTGGGGTCGCCTGGACGCAAGAAGTAGGCGTGGAGCGAATGCACGCGGCGGTCGCGGTCGTCAACGGTGCGTGAGGCGGCGACGAGGGCTTGACCGGCTACTTGACCACCAAAGACGCGCTGACGATTTTCTTGGGGCGAACGACCGCGGAACATGTTGACCTCGATGGCTTCGAGGTCAAGAAGGGAGATCAGGTCATCGAGGGCGTCAATCACTCTTACATCATGGCACGCAGGAGCGTGTTTCACACGTGGTTCTTGGCTAGCGTTTCGCCCGTGGCACTTTTACCCTTGAACCCAGACGAACTTCTATCCACTACTCGCGCCGTGCGTAAGCGCCTCGATTTTGACAAGCCGGTCCCGGATGAACTCATTCGTGAGTGCGTGTCGTTGGCCATGCAGTCGCCGTCGGGCTCGAA
>CAMDER010000086.1 GCA_945896935.1 Bifidobacterium breve
CGCAAATACACCTGCTCGTAATTGAATTTGCGAAATGCGGCCAAAGCCTCGGCGATATTGGGTTCCATACCAATACGCCCGCTCTTCATTGCGGCGCGCACCATTGAAGTAATAAAGGTGCCAAGTTGTTGAGAACGAGTAGTTCCGCAACGCGATGTCACGAGTGCTGGTAGTTCATCAGGTGTCACGATGCCCGCGTCGACGGCATCTTCAAAGTCATGGCACACATAGGCAATGCGATCGGCCCAACTGACGACTTCACCCTCGGGCGTCGCGGGAGCAGGACGACTCCACGAATGATTGCGGATGCCATCAAGGGTTTCGCGACACAAGTTGAGTGGCACCAGGGTGACGTCGGCTCCCCACAACGCATGATCGAAGCCGTTGTCAATAAACGGAGCGAGTGCATCTTCGCTGGCATGCCCACCAGGACCATGACCGCAGTCGTGACCAAGTGCGATGGCCTCGGTGAGAGTGACATTGAGGCCAAGCGGTCGGGCAATTGATGCCGCAACTTGGGCGACTTCGATGGCATGAGTGAGTCGCGTGCGCTGATGGTCGTCAGGAAAGACAAATACTTGGGTTTTGCCGGCGAGGCGGCGAAATGCTGTGGCATGCAAAATACGATCACGATCGCGTTCAAAGCAGGTTCGTAAAGGATCGGCTTGTTCGGGAATGGCTCGATTGCCCGCGTCACTTGAACGCGTGGCGAGGCGACTGAGTGAAGACTCGAGCGATTCTTCACGTTCGGCCCGAGAATGACCGTGCGTTGAGCCTGTGCCTGCCCACGAGTCGGTGTGCGCCAAGGTAATGCCTACGGGAGACTGAGAACCGCCCATGGTGCTAGCCCAACGTTCGGCTCGTTCTTGCATATCGGGGTCGACGTGCGCCGCGGGTGGTGCCGATTGAGGCGTCGGTTGCTGGGGTTCATCGCTCACGACACAACAATACGTCGGGGGTGAGGCAATCAACGGGGGTATCGTGTTCGGGTAGTAGTGAGAGGTCCTGATGAGTCATTTCGTTGACGAATGCCAATTGAATGTGCGCGGTGGCGACGGCGGAGCTGGATGCGTGTCCTTTCGTCGTGAAGGCCCCGAAGCCATGGGTGGACCTAATGGCGGCGATGGTGGACAGGGCGGAGACGTCTGGTTAATCGCTGACCGCAACGTGGCATCGCTTTTGGCGTTTCGCGACCACCCCCACCGTATTGCCGGTAACGGAGTACATGGCAAGGGTAAAGATTTGCATGGTAAGCGCGGCGATGTCATGGAAGTCCGTGTTCCTGAAGGAACCTTGATTCGCGACATGTACACCGACGAAGTTCTTGCCGACTTGACGAATCATGGCGATCGTTGGATTGCCGCGGGCGGCGGTCGTGGTGGACGCGGTAATGCGCGATTCATGGCGAACCGGCGTAAAGCGCCCAGTTTCGCCGAGCAAGGCGAAAAGGGTGAAGAGCGTTGGCTCAAACTTGAACTCAAACTCATCGCCGATGTGGCACTTGTCGGATTTCCTAATGCTGGTAAGAGCACGCTCATTAGTGTGATCTCCGCGGCCAAACCCAAGATTGCGGCGTATCCGTTCACAACTCTTGAACCGAACTTGGGTGTTGTACGTATCGACAATGTCACCGAATTTGTTGTGGCCGACATTCCTGGGTTGATTGAAGGCGCCGCCGAAGGTAAAGGTCTTGGGCATCAGTTCTTGCGTCACGTTGAGCGCGCTCGAGTTCTGTGCATTTTGATTGACCTTGCACCAGTTGATGACACATCACCCCAAGATCAACTCGACATTTTGTTGCGTGAACTCGAGTCGTACGATCCACTACTACTTGAACGTCCGCGGGTCATTGTTGGTACCAAAACCGATTCTGCCACTGTGGAAATGGTTGATGAGTGGGATGGCATGCTCATTTCGGCAATCACGAATCAGGGATTACGCGAACTCGTTGGTCGTCTGGCGTCACTTGTGTACTCTGCCCGACAAGAGTTGCCAGTTCTTGAAGGTCGTGTCATTTTGAAGCCCGAGTCTGAGGGTTCATGGGTTGAGAAATTAGGCAGTGGTGGATTCAGGGTGCATGGTCGTAAGGCCGAGCGCACTGTTCACCTCAACGACGTGACAACGCCTGAAGCCATGTCGTACATCGAAGAGCGTTTGAAAAAGTTGGGCGTGCCGCGTTTGTTAGCCCGCGCCGGCGCAGTGACAGGTGATGTCGTGTGGATCGGTGAATTTTCATTTGATTACGCGCCGGAAATGTGAAGGTTGCCGCGATGCGTGTTGTAGCCAAAATTGGAACCTCGTCACTCACCGATGATGTCGGCGTGATTGATCGCGCCATGATTGCCAATATTTGTCGGCAAATTGCCCGCTTACGAACCGATGGCCATGAAGTTGTGCTCGTGACATCGGGTGCCGTATCGGCTGGAGTTTCGGCGCTCGGCATGAAAGAACGTCCAAGTGATATGCGAACTTTGCAGGCATTGGCTGCCGCTGGTCAGAGTCGACTGATGGAGGTCTATAACGCCGAGTTCGCAAGCCATGACCTAGTTGCCGCGCAAGTTTTGCTGGTGCCACACGACTTCGTTGATCGAACTCAGTACCTGCATGCCCGCGACACTCTTGAACGACTTCTTGAACTTGGTTGTGTTCCGGTTGTCAACGAAAATGATGCAATCGCCAACGATGAAATCCGCTTTGGAGATAATGATCACATTTCGGCATTGTTATCGCATCTTCTCAAGGCCGATGTTCTCATTTTGTTGACCGATATTGAAGGGCTGTATACGTCAGATCCGCGCACAGATGTATCGGCGACTCTCGTCACCGATGTTTTTGAGGGTGACCCATTGATGAGTGTTGATGCTGGAGCCTCCGCATCAAATCGTGGCAGCGGTGGAATGGCATCAAAACTTTCGGCCGCACGTATCGCGTCGTGGTCGGGTGTGCGCGCGGTGATTGCCCGCGCCGATATCGCCGGCGTACTCAACGACATTGTTAATGGTGCTATCGCACAAACATCCTTGATCGGCACCACATTTCACGGGTCCGATCGCAACCTCTCAGCCCGACAGTTATGGGTGGCATTTGCCAGTGAAGTCAGTGGACGAGTCCAGATTGACGCTGGGGCCTCGCAGATATTGGTGCGGGGAACAGTGTCGCTGCTGCCTGCAGGAGTCACCCAAGTTGACGGAGATTTTGAAGCAGGAGACACCGTCGAAATCATTTCTCATGATGGTGTTGCGATAGCCCGCGGCAGTACCTCAATGACGAGTGCTCAAGTAGTTCAATCACTCGGTCGTCGATCGACCGAACTTGAAGATGGATTTCCTCAAGTTGTCGTGCATCGAGACGCCTTGGTTTTATTGCCCCGTTGAATCAGACGAGTTTGAGTTTCGCTGAGCGATCAAACGCTGGCTGGCTGATCGGATGCCATTGACTTCAGGAACCCGCAAGAGTGTCAACGCGCCAAGGTACACCAATGTGCCGATAAATATTCCGACCACGATTTTAAGAACTGCGCCGAAGCCATCGTTATCGCCAACAGGCTTTAGGGCGAGCCAGAGAACTGCTCCCATGACTGCAGCTGCGGCCAACATGCGGGCCAAACTCATGATCACTTCGCCAACTGGGAAGGTGCGAACTTTGATCCGCAGAACGTAGAGCGCGACAATAGCGCCAATGATGTACGAAGCGGCGAAGGAAACTCCGAGTCCGAGTACTCCGTATGTGCGTACAAGAGCGAATGCTAAAATAATGTTCAACACGTTCTGAACGAGGTTGATCAAAAACGGGGTTCGAGTGTCTTGATGCGCGTAGAAGCCTCGTAATGCAAAGAGGTAAATTGAATAACCGACGAGTCCCAGAGACAAGCCAGCCAAGGCCCGTGAAGTTGTAATGGTTGCACTCGCGCTGAATTCTCCGTGTTGTAAGAGCGCTCCAATGATCGGGCGAGACATCACTAAAAAAGCGAACGCTGCGGGGAATGTCAAGAGCCCGACGAGCCGTAAACCAAAGGCAGTGCGTTCGACAAAGGCATCGCGATCACGGCGGGCAACGGCCCTTGCCATTTCAGGAATAAACGTTGTAGCAATACTCATCGCCAAAAGTCCGTGTGGAAAATAGAAGAAGGTGGTCGCCTTGGTAAATGCGTCTTGGCCACCGCTTCCCGGTTCGGCCAGATTCTTGATGACGATCACGGTTGCTTGGTTGGCCATGACGTAGCCAAATGTCCACCCAGAAAGTCGGATGAGATGTTTGACAGCAGGATGTCGAGGTCGAAAGCGAAAACGGAAATTTAAACCGGCTTGATGTATCGCTGGCAAAAGAATGAGTGCTTGTAATGCGATTCCACCGGTTGCTCCTAAGCCGAGAAGCCAGCGAAATGATGGGCTATTGAGTACTTCGACGAGAGGAATTCCGTTGTTGGGATGATTCAACAAAATCGGTACGTAGAGAAGCGAACAAATAATGACGATATTTGCCAAGACTGGCGACCATGCTGCAGCGAAAAAGCGACGTTGGGCGTTCAGCAACGAACCTAAGACTGCAGAGACACCATAGAAAAAGATTTGCAGCAAAAAGATACGAGTAAGAGCGGTTCCGACGGTACGAAATTGATTGGCGTCGATACCGTCGGCAGGGTTGAGTGAAAAAACACGAAAGACCCAAGGCGCAAAGAAAACGGCGATTGCAGTAATGAATGTCAAAGCAACAATGGCTGTTCCAACGACGGCTTCGGCGGAATCACGATCGTCATCTTCGAGCATGCGCGTGAACATGGGGACGAGGGCTGCCGATAGCACTCCACCCAGAAGAAGTTCATAAACGGCGTTCGGGGAGTTGTTGGCCCCGTCGTAGGCATCGGCAAGCGCAGTTTGACCGATGATGACACCAAATACGATCACTCGCAACATTCCGGTCAGTCGCGAGAGACCGGTGCCGAGTGCAACGATGGCATTACTTCGCAACAAACTATTGCTCGTCGACGGAATTGACTGACCAAATGAAGGCGTGGGCTCAACGATGATGGCGTCGTCCCCTGATTGCGTCCCCTCGCTATCCATCGTTGTACAGGGTAGGGCGTGAAATAGGCGACATTGACTCATTCGAGCGTCTGAATTCTTGAGTTTGGGTGCCAACTTGTAGGGTGAACGACATGGAACACCGTTTTTCTTCTGTTCAGCAGGTCCGTGACAGCCTGAAGGACGTCAAGTATCTCGCCGATGATGGCATTGCCGGCGTCGCCTTCTTGGCTGATCGCCTGGCCAAGCCAATTTTGGTCGAGGGACCGGCCGGAACGGGTAAGACCCAACTGGCCAAGAGCGTCGCAGAAATGCTCGGGGCTCGGCTCATTCGTTTGCAGTGTTACGAGGGTCTTGATGAATCAAAGGCCTTGTACGAATGGAACTACAAGAAGCAATTGCTACGAATTCAGGCTGACCGGAACAGCGATTCATGGAGCGAAGTCCACGACGACATCTTCAGTCGCGAATTCCTTTTGACCCGTCCGCTTCTCGAAGCAATTAGCGCCCCAGATCCCGTTGTCTTGTTAATTGACGAAGTTGACCGTGTTGAAGTTGAAACCGAAGCCTTGCTCCTCGAAATCTTGTCGGAGTATCAAGTCTCGATTCCTGAGCTCGGAACCATTACGGCGACGCAGATCCCGATGGTGTTTTTGACCTCCAACAACACCCGCGAATTGTCAGAAGCTTTGAAGCGTCGCTGCTTGTATTTGCACGTTGACTACCCGACATTGGAACGCGAAAAAGAAATCGTTCTGGCGAAAGTTCCCGACATCACCGAGAACTTGGCCGATCAGGTCGCTCGCATTGTGCGCAGTATCCGCCAACTTGATTTGAAGAAGGCACCGAGCGTCAGCGAAACCCTCGATTGGGCCCGCACCATGATGTTGCTCAACATTGATTCAATTGATGCACAAACGGCCAAAGAAACTTTGCATGTTTTGCTCAAGTATCAGTCTGATATCGCCAAAGCTGCCAAAGAACTTTCTGTTGGCTTGACCTGAGCAGAACGGTTGTCTGTCGCTCATGCTTGATCTACTTTCTGGATTCGTTCAGGAACTTCGCAACGCCGGTTTGCCGGTTTCGTTGACGGAGAACCTTGACGCAATGGAAGCAGTCCGACACATTCCGCTTGAAGATCGTGATGCGTTTAAGTACGCACTCGGAGCAACGATGGTCAAGAACAGCGCCCACTGGCGTTCGTTCGAGACTGTTTTTGAGGTCTACTTCTCGATGCGTGGGCCCGAGTACAAAATCGGTGAAGGTACCGAAGACGAACTCGAGCAAATGTGGCGCGAGATGCAAGAGCAGATGCAGCAACAGCAAGGCGAAGGCAAGGGCTCATCCGGAGGAATGGACAGCCTGACCCCAGAAGAAATCGCCCAGATGTTGATGAAGGCCCTCATGAACGGCGATCAAGGTCTCATGCGAGCTCTGGCGAAGCAATCGGTGCAACGGTTCGCCGGCATGGAGCCAGGACGCCCTGTGGGCGGCACGTATTATCTGTACCGAACCTTGCGCAACCTTGATCTCGACAACATGCTGCAAAAACTCATGGAGGCGAGTAAGCAAGAAGTCGGTGGTGAACTGACTGCACTTGAAGAGCGCCTCGAAAAAGATGAATACGAAAGCCGTATTGATCAATTCAAAAAGGAAATCGAAGCCGAAATTCGTCGCCGCTTAGTGGCCGATCGTGGTGCAGAAGCGATGGCCAAAACTCTTCGTAAGCCCTTGCCTGAAGATGTTGAATTTATGCACGCCAGTCGTGATGAAATGCAGGCATTGAAAAAATCTTTGTATCCGCTCACGCGCAAGTTGGCAGCACGTCTGGCTCGCAAGCGTCGTCATGGTCGCAAAGGACCCCTTGATTTTCGCAACACGGTTCGCCACTCGCTTTCGTATGGTGGCACCCCAGCCGAGCCAAAGTTCAAACAGCCGCGGCCGTCAAAACCCGAACTTATGGTTGTAGCCGATATTTCGGGAAGCGTTGCCGCGTTTGCTCGCTTCACCTTGATGTTGGTCTACGCGATTCAGGGCCAATTCTCTAAAGTGCGATCGTTCGTTTTCATTGATGGAATTGATGAAGTGACCGAGTTCTTTAAAGGTACCGATGACATCAGCGAAGCCATCCATCGGGTGAATACTGAAGCAGATGTTGTGTGGGTTGATGGCCATAGTGATTACGGCCATGCCTTCGAAGTTTTCTGGGACAAATACGGCAAGGACGTTGG
>CAMDER010000087.1 GCA_945896935.1 Bifidobacterium breve
CAATTGACCGCCAAGTACAAAGTTGCAACTCCGGCCAACTGGACCGACGGTGGCGATGTCATCATCGGCGCTGCCGTCACCGATGAAGAAGCAAAGACCTTGTTCCCACAGGGCTGGAAGACCGTCAAGCCATACTTGCGAGTCTTGGCGCAACCGAACAAATAGTCCAATAAGTAATTAGTTCGTTAACCAGTTTCGTTCGACCCAGTCACGAACCGCCGGCGCTAAGCGTTCGAGGTGAGTGGCTGGGTCGTTGCGTATCAAGGTGGCGCTAATTGGGACGTTGACCCGCTCTGGATCACACACCAAAGATTCGGCTCCGAGGCGAGTTGCTAATTCTGAAATATAAAAATCGCTCGAGACAACAACATGTGGGCCGCTTGCCAACGGCCACTTTGAACGCAATAAATCAATCCACTTTGCCCACAACTCTTGATCATCCCAGTCGTTATGCAAATTATGTTCGACCTGTACAACTGTCACATTTGGGTGCAGATCTTGTAACCATTGAGCCCGCAAATGACCAGGAGCAGCCTCTCCTGTTTTGGTGTTCACGAAAACCACCAATTGTTCACAATGATCGAGCGCCCATTCAATCATGTACGAATGTCCCAAATGTGGTGGATCAAATCGACCAATGATTAAGCCGGTGGCGTGCACGAAGTCACCCTAAGACATGAGCCGTAAATAGGCAAAACTTTGGGCAGAATAGAGGTATGACTGACGTTTCAACTGTGGTCGCCGCTGGTGCGATCAATGCCTCCAAAATTTATGGAAAAGATGACAGCGAGGTTCGAGCACTTGACGATGTGACTGTCAATTTTGTACTCGGGCAATTCACCGCAATTATGGGACCGTCCGGATCGGGCAAAAGTACGTTGATGCATTGTCTCGCTGGCCTTGACGCGCTGACGAGTGGTCGTGTTCTTATTGGCGACACTGATTTGGCGCAACTTGATGACAAACAACTCACGTCATTACGTCGCGAGAAGATCGGTTTCATTTTCCAGGCCTACAACTTGATTCCCACATTGTCTGCACTTGAAAACATCACCTTGCCGATGGACCTCGGCGGAGTCAAACCCGACCAAGAATGGCTCGACACAGTCATTGACAAAATGAATTTGCGTAATCGCTTGAGTCATCGCCCCAGCGAACTCTCTGGCGGCCAACAGCAACGAGTTGCAGTTGCTCGCGCACTTGCGAGTCGCCCACAAATTATTTTTGCTGACGAACCCACCGGAAACCTTGACAGCAAAACTGGTGCCGAAATTTTGGCATTCATGAAACACGCCGTGACCGACCTTCACCAAACCATTGTGATGGTGACTCACGATCCTGTCGCCGCCGCATACGCCGATCGCGTGATCTTTTTAGCCGACGGAAAAGTAGTTGACGAAATTGAAAATCCGACATCTGAACTTGTTCTTGACCGCATGAAGCGTCTCGGAAGTTGATAATGACGTCCCCCGTTGTTCGACTCACTTTGCGTGGCGTACTCGCGCGCAAGTTTCGAATTCTCTTAACCATTCTTGCCGTCGTCAGTGGTGTTGCATTTGTGTCAGGTGCATTTATTCTGACCGACAGTGTGAAAGGGGCAATCAATAACTTGTTTGTCGAGTTACGCGGAGACGTCGATCTTGAAGTCCGATCAACCATCGCGTTTGGAGACGCGGCTCGAGCCGAACGTGATCCAGTCCCGATCTCGATGATGAAAGATATTGCAGCACTTGACGGAGTTCGACTCGTTGAAGCCAACCTCCTTCGCCAAGCCACGATTATTAAACCTGACGGCGAACCTTTGAAAACATCTGGTCCAGCATTCGGTATTAGTTGGAATGGACCAGACGGGCTCGATGGTCGCACGCTTCTCGAAGGAGTCATTCCGACCAAAGCTGGTGAAGTCGCGATTGACAAGGCGTCAGCAAAACGCGCCGGATATGTACTCGGCGATACCGTCGTCATCGTCGGTCCAATTGGAAAGGGTGAATTCACTCTTGTTGGTCTCACCGGAACTGGATCGACTTCAGGGGGTGGCGGAGCAAGTGTTTGCGCTTTTGACCCAATCACTGCAAATGAATTCTTGGGCGCCGACAACAAAGCCGACAGTATTTACATCGGAGTAACACCAAGTGCAGCAAGTAGTGCGGTGCAAAAGGCGATTGAAAAAGTCTTGCCATCTGGCTACGAAGTCATCACTGGCGAACAATCAGCAAAAGAGACTGCTGGTGCCATCAATGAGATCATTGACGTCTTCGGCAAAGTGCTTCTGGGCTTTGCGGCGATTTCGCTCTTTGTCAGTGCATTCTTGATTTTCAACACATTCGCGATCATCGTGAGTCAACGTTTACGCGAACTTGCTCTCTTGCGTGCCGTTGGTGCAAGTACCCGACAAATTCACCAAATGATTATTGGCGAAGGTCTAGTGGTTGGAATTGTCGCAACTGGACTCGGACTTCTTGGCGGACTCGGAGTAGCCAAGGGAATCACTGCCCTTTTCAATGCAGCGGGCGCGGCATTTCCCGCAGCAGACTTAATGATTTCAAGCCGAACGATCCTCTTGTCGGTCGTGATCGGAATTGGTGTCACTCTTGCTGCAGCAATTGTTCCAGCAATACGCGCCGGCCGCATTCCCCCAGTTGCAGCCATGCGCCCCGAACTCGGATTCTCGGCTCTACAACGCAGCAAACGATTAGTCGTCGGAATCGTTACCTTGTTCTCTGGCATCACGCTTTTTAGCGTCGGCTTGTTTGTACAACCTGGCGGCACCGTCGGAACTCTTGGTGGTTCGGCCATCGGAGCGGTCCTTCTGTTTCTTGGTGTGGCAAGTTTGTCCACCACGGTTGCTGCGCCTGCAAGTCGAGCCATTAGCCGTATCTTGCCTTTCCCACTTCGGCCCATGACAAATTCGGTGCCAGGTCGTCTTGCTAGTCGCAATGCGCAGCGCACTCCCCGCCGCACTGCTTCAACAGCATCAGCGTTAATGGTTGGCTTGGCTCTAGTGAGCATGGTGTCGGTTGTTGCTGCGTCAGTAAAGAAGTCATTCACCGATCAGCTCAAGGCGTCAGTTACTGCCGATTTCTTTGTCACCAACTTAAGTTTCCAAGGTCTGCCGGTGGCATTTGGCGAACGACTCGCTGAACTTCCCGAACTTGGTTCGGTGAGCCCGTTCCGCGCGACGCGAGCGCTCATCAACGGTGAAGAAAAGCAAATCGGTGCGGTGAAGCCCGAGATGGGTGATCTCGTTGATATCGATATTCAAAAGGGATCCATCGACAGCCTCGTCGACGGAAACATCTTGTTGCACACAGATCCGGCCCGTGACCTGAATGTTGGTATCGGAGACACCGTTGATGTCACGTGGCAAAACGGGACAACATCAACGCTCACAGTTGGTGCTATTTATGCCGACTCCACAGTTGCTGGCAACTGGCTCATCGGTCTCGACACTCTCGCTGAAGTTTCATCAGCTCCACCAGTTGACTTCTTTATCGGTGCAAAAATTGCCGACGGAGTTTCAATTGAAGATGCCCGAACGGCGGTTGACAAAGTTGCCGCCGATTTCCCGAGCGCTGAAGTTCAAGATCAGGCCGAATTCCAAAAGAGTCAAGAAGACCAACTCAATCAACTGCTCGCCATTGTTTACGGACTATTGATTTTCGCGATCTTCATTGCGGTACTCGGAATCGCTAACACGATGGCACTTTCGGTGTTTGAGCGAACCCATGAGTTTGGATTACTTCGTGCCGTCGGCATGAGCCGGCGCCACCTCAAGCGCTCCGTTCGTTGGGAGGCAATCATCGTTTCGGTATTCGGCGCAACCCTTGGCATCGTCGTTGGTATTCCGCTGGGAATCGCCGTTTCAATTGCGCTACCCGATTCGTTCGTGACGGCAACCGTGATTCCTTTGAGCACCATCGTCACTATTTTGATTGCCTCAATCGTCGTCGGAATTTTTGCAGCAATCTTCCCGGCCCGACGTGCTGCCAAACTTGATGTGCTTGATGCCATCGCAACTCACTAACGAGCACCATGACTTTTGATTCACTACAACTCTCATCTAGCCAACTCGAATTCATGCGAGAAAATCATTTGGCGACATTGACAACTTTGCGCGCAGATGGTTCGCCGCATGTTGTGCCAGTTGGGTTCACCTTTGATACCGATAACAACATTGTGCGAGTCATTACATTTGCCAAGTCGATGAAGGCACGTCATGCAGCCCAAGGCGGCCGAGCGGTCGTCAGTCAGGTTGATCGCGGCCGTTGGATCACTCTTGAAGGAACCGTAGAGTTACGCTCCGAACCCGAGATCGTCACCAAGGCCGTTGAGGCGTATGCCGGTCGCTACCGCCAACCCAAGGTTCGTGAAGATCGAGTCGTCATTGAAATCACTGTTGACAAAGTGATGGGCCGAGCCTGAACCAGTCATTAAATCTGCCGGAGAATCTGCTGGAGAATTAGCCGAGTTTGTCTAGATCATCAAAGATTTTAAAACGTTTGCGAGCAGCAACCGCATCTGAAAAATAGATCAATTCGGCAGGGTGAGTTGGCGTGTGATCGCCTTGAAGGAGATTGCTCGGAATCAGCCGCCGGTCAAGTCGTCCTTGACAGTCTGGGCACCAGTACAAATTTCTTCGTGAGGCACCCACGATCTTGAACTCAACTGTTCCACGACAGCGCATGCATCGCTGGCCGTTGCGGCCGTATACCGAAGGCGAAGTGTCGGGATCACTACGAACGATTCGTGATGCCGTTTCAATTAACACTGCGCAATCTTCATACGAAAGATCGGCCATCTTGGCAAACGGGCTGAGTCCAACTGCCCACAAAGTTTCGCTTCGTGCAACATTTCCAAAACCACTCATAACCGACTCATCCATCAAGACATCCGAGATCATGGCATCGGCGTAGCGATAATCAAGGAGACGCTGCGTGCACCCAGATAAATCGGTTTTCGGGTGAGAAATATTTGGACCAATGCCACCCGATTGTGGATGACGCTTGCGATCGGGTTGACGATATGTCTCGACAATCGGCGCATCAAAACAAACTGCGACCCACCCTTCAACTTCAATAACAACGCGCGCGCGATAAGTCTCTTTGCGCCACATCTCTGCAGTTCGATAAAGATGCCACTCACCACTGAATCGCAATGCAGTGGACAAAACAATTCCATCATCCCACTGCACCAAAATTTCGCGACCTTTAACGGTGACACTTTCAATCACGCTTCGTTCAACCGGCGCTGGTCCAATCGTCGACATCGCGTCAAATCGCAATGTGGGCTGTCCTACTAGTGCGGTACGCATGGCGGCCACCGTGTGATTTGTCTGTCCACGCATCGCCATATGCAGACAATAAATCACCCAAGTCCCATAGCTGGGCATACTCCAGAAAAACCGATACGGTGTTCGTGCATGAGCCAGCCCGAGCCCAACGACTCTGAACCGGTTGCTCCCATTGATCCGACCGACACAATTCAGGCTCAACTTGATCGAGCACGCGCTCGTCACGGGACAATCGGAGCAATGGTCTTTAGTGCGATGCTCGGAGTTGACAAGGTTTTGGGTCGCAAACCCAAAGATGAAGGCGCAGTCGTCTGGGAGGCGTCAGGCGAACCCGAAGATATTGATACCGACGGCATCACCATCGACGTTGACGATGAAACCAAAGTGGTGTCTCAACTTGGCGCTGGCAAAGCCGCGCGCCGGGTCCGCAAAAAACGAACCGTAAAGTAAGACCTACTTACGGAAGTTCGCCGACATGAGCAAGGGCCAAACGAAGCAGTCGATCTTGGCCTCCCGTCATATCGGCTGCGATCTTTGCTGATGCTGCCTCGGCCGGCGTGAACCATGCCAGGTCGAGGGCCTGCTGAGTCGGCGTGCAGTCGCCAGAGACTGGGACCACATAAGCCAAACTCACCGCGTGATGTCGAGGGTCAACAAAACCACTGATGTCTGGATCGGGGAAATACTCGGCGATGGTGAACGGCGCGGGGTTGGTGGGAACCTTTGGCAGAGCCAGCGGTCCGAGGTCTTTTTCAAGGTGACGGATGAGCGCATCCCGCACCCGCTCGCCATACAAAACTCGACCCGACACCAACATGCGGCTGATTGAACCGTCCGAGGCAACGCGCAACAACAAGCCGACCTGGGTCACCCGACCAGACTCATCCACACGCACGGGGATGGCATCGACGTACACGAGAGGCACATTGGCACGAACCGAGGCCAGCAATTCTGTGCTGAGCCACGCGGTTCGGGTATCGATTTGATCACTCACAGGTGACAGTTTCTCAGATCAGCCCAACAAGTGGGTGGCAAAGACCTGTGACATCGAAGTTTCAGGTCATGGTTTTAGCCTGACGTAGGTCGCTCAAACCCCAGGCGAGCGGCCTCGACTTGTTTCCATACATAGCAACCCACATGGTGATCATTCACCAAGCCCATCGATTGCATGAATGCGTACATCGTCGTCGGCCCCACGAAACTCCAGCCCCGCTTTTTCAGATCCTTGGACAATGCAATTGACTCGGGCGAGGTGATGAAGGTCGATACGTCGGCAGCCGTCGGTCGTTTTGGTCGAGTTGTGGCCTTGGGCTCAAACTGCCAGATATAGGCGCCCAATGAACCACATTCTTTGATGAGCTCACGACACCGTTGAGCATTGTTAATCGTTGACTCAATCTTGCCTCGATGGCGAACGATCGAGGCGTCCCCCATGAGTCGCTCGACGTCTGTTTGGTTGAACTTGGAAACTTTATTGATATCGAATTTTTTGAAACAACGCCTGAAGTCTGCACGCTTATTCAGAATCGTGCTCCACGACAGACCGCTTTGAAATCCTTCAAGACATAACTTTTCAAAGAGTCGCGAATTGTCGGCCGTCGGGAACCCCCATTCGGTGTCGTGATAGTGCGACATCAATCCCGGCGTTGCTCCCCACCCACATCGCTCCACATTTATTGAACTCAAGCCGTTATCTCTAGTCTCCATCTATAGTCAACATATGACACGACGTTGGTCTTATTGGCACATCCTTTTTTTGATTCTGGGATTAATACCCCCATCAATGATTTTCTTAGGTCCAACAGTGTTTAGCCCCAACCTGGTGAACCTGATTGATTCGTCAACTGGGCCAGCACTCGCTCAACCTGAAGCAGAGCCAACTAGTGCAGACCTTGGTTC
>CAMDER010000088.1 GCA_945896935.1 Bifidobacterium breve
GACCAACACGTCGCATCACGCGATCTGGTCTGACGAAGTAGCAGGTTTCCTCAGTTTTTTCCGACCAGATCGCCTTTCGACCAGATCGCCTTAGGGCCAGAGGGGTTGGTCGACAGTCCACGAAACTGGGTTACCCCAAGTTTCTTGAAACGCGACTTCATGAGGCTGCTGACGCTTCGCGACTCCCCACTTACCGGTCGGGTAACCAAGAGTGATCATCGCCATCGGCACCCATTCACCAACTGCCGGAGCGCCCAACAAATCGAGCACTTGTTGCGTGTGCTTCTTAAACAGCAAAGTCGTCAGCGATGTTCCAATACCCTCGGCAGTCGCAGCTAGCTGCAGGCTCCACAAGGCCGGAAATATAGAACTCTCGCCGTTGGGCTTACCCCAGGCAAACAACAATGTCGGCACCTTGTCGAGGTTGTCAGCCAACCATCGACCCGACGCGTACGTCTTCTTCACTTGAATGACTTCGGGATCATCGGGGTCACCATTGGCGATGAGATCCATCATCGGCTTGTACTGCGTGGCATTCAAATCTGTTAATGCTTCGCTGTAGATCTTCTGCAACGCAGTCTTCTTTGCTTGATCGGTCAAGATGAGAAATCGCCACTTCTGCGTATTGCCACCTGATGGTGCCCGCACTGCGGCATCTAACAACTTGGCCATCACTTCATCGGGAATCGGCTCGGTTGTGACGCGGCGCATGGCGCGAGTTGTGTAGAGGGCTTGCGAAAGTTCCATGGCAAAACTCTACTCAAATAGCCCAGTTCGCCCGTAGTCCCCTAGCCTCACCCATGTGAGTTCATCGCCCGTGATATTCGAAAACTCGTATACGAGTACATTGCCCGAGCTGGCCGTCACTTGGAATTCTGATGTCGCACCGAATCCAAACGCTCTCATCATTAATGAAGACGTGGCTCGAACTTTCAACCTTGATTCAGACTTCTTGAAGAGCCCAGCTGGCGCTCGCTTCTTACTCGGCAATGACGTCATTGATGGTTGCACACCCATGGCATTGGCCTATGCCGGTCACCAATTCGGTGGATACTCGCCCCGTCTTGGTGATGGACGCGCATTACTGCTTGGCGAAATCATCAATGCCAGTGGTGATCGCTTTGATCTACATCTCAAGGGTTCGGGCCGCACAACTTTTTCTCGAGGTGGTGATGGCAAAGCCGCTATCGCACCCATGATGCGCGAGTACATCGTCAGTGAAGCCATGCATGCTCTTCGTATTCCAACAACTCGATCACTTGCAGTTGTCGCAACCGGCGAACAGATCGCTCGCGAAACATGGTTGCCCGGCGCAGTGCTGTGTCGCATTGCCGCAAGCCATCTTCGCGTTGGCACATTTCAATATGCCGCGCATCACGAAGACCCCACCTTGGTTCAGCGACTCGCCGACTATGCGATTAGTCGCCATTATCGCGATCTTTCTAACGTTGACAACAAGTATTTGGAGTTCTTCAAAGCAGTTGCTCAACGACAAGCATCACTCATTTCGCAATGGATGCTTGCTGGGTTTATTCATGGAGTCATGAACACCGACAACATGACAATCTCGGGCGAGACAATCGACTACGGCCCATGCGCTTTCATGGATTCATACGATCCAGCCACCGTATTTAGTTCAATTGACCACAACGGCCGATATGCGTATAGCAATCAACCACATATCGGGCAATGGAACCTGGCCCGTCTTGCCGAGACGTTGTTGCCACTCTTTTCTGATGACAAAGATGAATCTGTGGCAATCGCCACCGAGGTATTAATGGACTTCCCCAAGCAGTACCAAGCATTGTGGGACGCCGGCATGAGCAAAAAACTTGGCCTCACCCAAGCCCCAGTCGATTTCATCAATGACTTGTTACAAATGCTGCACACTCAATCGGTTGATTACACCCAATTCTTCCGATCCCTTTCTTCGGTCATTAGCGGCGACGCATCGGCTGCTCGCAATTCGTTCATCAACATCGAACAATACGATGTGTGGGAAAAACAATGGAAGCAACTCATCGCTGGCGAATCACAAACAGCCGAAGCGATTGCTGTTGCTATGAACCAAGTCAACCCGATCTACATACCTCGAAATCATTTGGTTGAAGAAGCACTAGCCGCAGCAACCGAAGGTGACCTTGGTCCAACTCTGAAACTTCTTGAAGTTGTTCAACAACCATTCAATGAACGTTCAGGACTAGAGCGATTCACTCAGCCTGCACCGACTGAATACAAGAACTACCAAACCTTCTGCGGAACCTGATTCGGTTACCCGACAGTCGCTCCAAACAAACTGCCGATCGCCATCGTGAAGGCCATCGCGACGCCACCACCGAGTAAAATTCGAAGAACTGGACGGACTGGATGAGCCCCACCAAACCTGGCTGATCCAACACCAAGACCAAGCAAAGCGGCAAATACCGTCACGATTGTGACCCAAATTCTGGATGCGTCATTCGCTAGCGAAGACGCCAACAACGGAATGCCCGCGCCGATTGAAAACGCTGCTGCCGAACTCACCGCTGCCTGCAACGGTCGCGCCAGATTGTGGCGCGAGATACCAAGTTCTTCGGCCAAGTGGGTCGATAGAGCATCGTGCGCAGTGAGTTCTTCAGCCACCTCACGGGCCAACTTATGTGACAAACCTTTGGCTTGATAAATA
This sequence comes from Bifidobacterium breve, assembly GCA_945896935.1. GTDB lineage: Bacteria > Actinomycetota > Acidimicrobiia > Acidimicrobiales > Ilumatobacteraceae > Casp-actino8. Next base: position 2,666 of record CAMDER010000088.1, read on the forward strand.
CCCGTGAGTTCAGCCAACTCACGATCGGGCGTATTTTCTAGCTCCCACGTTTCTTTCTGAATATCGGCCTGCTCAGAATCGCGCTGCGAACTCACAGAAACATATTCACCAATCGCCATTGATGCTGCGCCTGCAACGAGCCCTGCAGTGCCTGCAACCAAAATTGCATGGCCTGTTGCATCGGCCGCGGCAACACCGAGAATCAAACATGCGGTTGAAATGATGCCGTCGTTTGCCCCAAGCACCATGGCTCGTAAGAGCCCAATGCGCTGACTGAAGTGTTTTTCGCCTTGTGCGGACATACCCACAAACTAGCCGCCAGTTCCTCGTGGAGTTCCGTCCATTCGTACCTATTGGCTGTTACAAACGGCTCACGAAATCACCAATGAGCGATAGGGCTGTATCAACTTCTTCAACCGTGTTGTAATGGGTCGGACCAATACGCACAACGCCTCCGCGGTCTTGCAAGCCCAGCCATTCGATGACATCAATTCCGTACGAATGGCCGTCCCACACATAAACGCCATGTTCGTCCAAGAACTTGGCAAGTTCTGATGGAACCAGATCAGGTCGAGTGATCGACACAGTTGGCACACGGTGAATGAATCGCTCGGGGTTGGTGATTCCGCGCACTTCGATACCAGGCAATCTCTGCAAGCCGGTGATCAAATGGCCAACCAGCATGCGGTCGTATATCGCCATGGCCTTCAAACCCGCATGAATTTCTTTTGTCCGCTGACGATGACCGGGGTTGTCATTCAGATGCTCTTGTCCCATCGTGGTTCCGACCCACTGCATGTACTCAAGCGCACCATGCGTTCCGGCCTGACCCTCTAACGACTGAGTCCCTGTCTCGTAGCGACCGGGCGACACATCTTTGACAACACGCAATTTGTATGCCGGCAAACTATTCAACAATTCTTCACGACCCCACAACACACCTTGGTGCGGCCCATAAAACTTGTACGCCGATGTCACCAAGAAATCACAACCAAGATCTTGCACATCAATGGCACCGTGAGGTGCGAATTGGACAGCATCAACATACGTCAGAACTCCGGCGGCCCGATATTTCGTACACATCGCCTTCACATCATTGATAGTTCCGAGAATGTTGCTTGAGTAATTTATTGCGGCGAATTTTGTTCGGGGTGTCATCAGTGAGTCAAGCAAACCCAAATCAATCTCGTAGGTGTCGCGATCAAACTCAAGACGTTTGACAATGAGTCCGTTTTCTTCAGCCATGATTCGCCACGGTGAAGCATTTCCGTCGTGTTCCATCTGCGTCAAAATGATCTCGTCACCTGGCGAAAACTGCGAAGCCAGAACACGCGCCATCATGAAAGTTAATGACGTCATATTTGGTCCAAAAATCACTTCGTTTTCCGACTTAGCATTGAAAAAATCGGCCATTGCAAGGTGCGCTTGACGCGAAATGTCGGTGGCCTCACGCGAAGTTCGGAAATTCCCGTTCATATTGGCGTTCGAATCAACAAGAGCCGAGACCATGCGGTCGACAACAATTTGAGGTACTTGAGTCCCCGCAGGATTGTCGAGATACACCCGAGGTCCACCACGGTCGGTGAGGGCTAAGGCTGGAAATTGAGTTCGAACTTTGGCGATATCTAGGGCCATGGGAACACCGTCTTTCTGATGCAATCTCAATTCAGAGTAGTGCTCGCATCATGGCTATTGTGAACCTCATGAGTGGAGCCACGATTCATAAATTAGATGGGCGACACGATCGCGTCCGCAAGGGCAAAGAAGCGGTCATTAATGCGATTATCGCTATGGTCGCCGAAGGCCGAGTCAATCTGTCAGCCGCTGATATTGCTACTCGTGCAGGAATCTCCGAACGAACATTTACTCGTTATTTTGATTCAATTGGTGACCTCATTGAGTTATCACTGCAACAAATCGAACCGCATATCAAACATATGCTCACTTTTGATGTTCCTACGACCAGTTTGCATGATCGGCTAGAAGCCCTCATTCAACTCCGCGTGTCTCTCATCCGTACGTATAGTCCGCTCATTGAAGCAGTCGAACAGTTGAGCCACAACTGGGCATCGGCCAAAGAAGCGACACGTGGACGCGACCTCACCCTTGAGGCTCAATTTCAACGTTGGTTCTCTGCTGAACGAACCCAGATGAACGAAGATCGATTCACCGCGATCGGTCACTTCTTGTCGTACGCGTCGCTCCGCCAACTTTTCAGAAGCCTGGGCAATCGCACCGAAGCAGTTGTCACAGCGATGGCGTTCGAATTGTTCTCAAATCGCCCGAAATAGCCTCACCTAGGTCGACCAGATGTACCCCAACAGTGGGTGACGTGCCTGTACCCTCGTTATGCCATGGAAACCGGTACCACCATCTCTGACGAAGCTTTGCGGCGCCGAACTTTTGCCATCATTAGTCACCCCGACGCCGGCAAAACCAGCCTGACCGAAAAGTTCTTGTTATATGCCGGCGCGATTCAAGATGCAGGTTCAGTGCGAGCTCGTGCGGGTCAGCGTTCGGCTACCTCTGACTGGATGGAAATGGAACGCCAACGCGGCATCTCGATTTCGTCAACCGTTTTGCAGTTCCCCTATGGCGACCATGTCTTCAACCTGCTTGACACTCCTGGCCACCGCGACTTCAGCGAAGACACATACCGCGTTCTCGCCGCCGTTGACGCGGTCATCATGGTGCTTGATACCGCCAAGGGAATCGAAGCCCAGACCTTAAAACTTTTCAACGTCTGCCGTTCGCGTAACTTGCCGGTACTGACGTTCTTCAACAAGTTCGACCGTCCTGGTCGCGATCCCCTTGAACTGCTTGACGAAGTTGAACAACAGATCGGACTACGCGCCACACCAGCAACATGGCCCGTCGGACAACCCGGAGACTTCCGCGGCACCATCGATCGCCGAACTGGCCTATTCACCAAATACACCCGCACCGCCCGTGGTGCTGCTGAAGCGCCTGAAGAAATCATCGATGCCGAACGAGCAGCTGCCGAAGAAGGCGATGCATGGAAGGTTGCTCTTGACTCGTGTTCACTGCTTGACGCGATTGAGGCCAATGTTGACATTCCTTCATTTTTGGCAGGAAAGAGCACACCGGTCTTTGTTGGGTCGGCTCTCACAAACTTCGGTGTTCGTGCTTTGCTCGATGCAGTTGCCGAACTTGCTCCCCCGCCGTTGCCGCGCTTTGATATCGCCGAAAAGGAACGAGTTCTTGAAAGTCCATTCTCTGGTTTTGTATTCAAAATCCAAGCCAACATGGACCCGAACCACCGCGATCGTTTGGCATTTGCCCGAGTTTGTTCGGGACATTTTGAACGCGGCATGGATGTTGAATGCACGCGATCAGGTCGCTCGGTTGGCACCAAGTACGTGACGACCGCTTTTGGCAATGATCGCGAAACAATCGAAGAAGCTTTCCCCGGTGACATCATCGGGCTCGTCAACGCTGGCGATCTGCGTATTGGTGACACGATTTATGCCGGCAAGAAGGTTGAATTTCCCGGAGTTCCACGCTTTGCACCTGAAGTGTTCGCTAGCGCACGTCCACTTGATCGCAGCAAGATCAAGCAGTTCCGCAAAGGAATTGAACAGCTCGACCAAGAAGGCGTCGTGCAAGTATTGCGCGACCTCGACTTTGGTGACACCGAACCTGTTCTTGCGGCCGTCGGCGTTTTGCAGTTCGAAGTGTTTGCCTATCGATTGTCGAGCGAGTTCAGTGCTCCGACTGAAATCATTTCGTCGCCTTATCAAGCCATGCGCATCACCGATAAGGCCAGTGCCGATCGGTTGCGTCAAATCGGTGGAATACGAATTCTGTATCGCAGCGATAACGAAATGGTCGCATTGTTCGAAAACAAGTACCGATTGCAGCGTCTTGAAAAAGATGAACCCGAGTTGACTCTCAAATTAGTGTTTGACGGCCAACCCGACTCGTAAACAACGCATATTTCATTGTGATTCTGGTGTCGTTTTCTTCGCTATTACCGAATAAAACAACACCAGAATCACAGGGGGATTTAGCGGCGGGGACGTCCGCCGTTGCCGCGAGCAGTTCCGCTACGAGCACCGGGACGACCACCTTGACGGCCATCGGCACGTACGCCGCCACGACCAGCCGAACGACCTGACGGACGACCCGTCATGTTCGACACATCAATACCGGTCCACGTTGCCGTAACGCCAGCCTTCTGCAACAACTGCTTCACTTCGCTCACCTGCGATGTTGAAGCAACTGTAATCACGCGGCCCGCAGCACCAGCACGAGCCGTACGGCCCGAACGGTGCGTGTAAGCCTTGTGCTCAATCGGCGGATCAGCATGGACGACCAACGGCACATCATCAACGTGAATTCCGCGAGCAGCAATGTCGGTTGCGACTAATGCCGAAGCCGAGCCACTAGCAAACGCTGCCAAGTTACGCTCGCGCGCAGTCTGTGACAAGTTGCCGTGCATATCGACCGCATTGATTCCGAAGGTCTGAAGCTTTGC
>CAMDER010000089.1 GCA_945896935.1 Bifidobacterium breve
TTCCTCCCACCATCGACTTCACGGGGTACACCCATATTTGGGAGAGGAAAGGATTGGTCATGAACGAATGGTACCGACTTTAAGATCTTTGAACGGGAGGTTCTTGTCCACCATTGGTTCGCGCGGCAAGCCGAGAACTCGATCACCAATAATGTTGCGCTGGATCTCGTCGGTTCCACCGGCAATGTTCGACTGGAAGCTCGACAAGATGTAGCGCGCCCAGTTTTCACCGCGGCCTTCACCTTCCCAAGCATCGCAATCGGCTCCGACGAGACGGTTGATCAAAGGACGACTGAATCGAGCAATGACAGCACCATGCAACTTGCCAAGTGATCCACCGGGACCAGGCACCTTGCCAGCCTTCATTTCGGCACGAGTACGCATCGACACGAGCGACTTGCAAGTTTCTTCGCTGTACAACTTCATCAGTTCTTGGCGAATCACTGGATCGCTCAACTTGCCATTGTTCTTTGCGACATCGATCAAACGATCGGCCAAGTTATGAGTAACACCACTTGACGAACCAGTTCCGATAGCAACTCGTTCGAACATCAACATGGCGGTTGCCTGATTCCAACCGTTGTTCAACTCACCAAGCAACCAAGACTTCGGCGTACGAACATCGGTCAAGAAAATTTCGTTGAAGTGGCTACCACCGTCGATCTGGTGAATCGGACGAATTTCAACTCCGGGTGCCTTCATGTCAATAATGAACATTGAAATACCGGCGTGCTTTGGCGCATCAGGGTTGGTGCGGGCAATCACGACTCCGTAGTCGCTCACATGAGCAAGGGTGGTCCAAACTTTCTGGCCGTTCAGCACCCACTCATCACCATCGAGTTCGGCCTTAGTCTGCAAACTTGCGACGTCTGAACCAGCGCCTGGCTCGGAGAACATCTGACACCACATCGTGCGCGCCGCAATGTTGTCGGGCATGAATTGACGCTTTTGTTCTTCAGTACCGAACTGACCAAGCATCGGCAAGCACATGCCATGGCTGATGGTCAATTCAAATGTCATGTCGGGGTACTTGCCGTATTCTTCGCGATAGATGCGATCGTGAGCACGAGTCAATCCGGCGCCACCGTGCTCTTTGCCGTACATCAATCCGGCAAGGCCAGCCTCGACCAGTGCACTCTGGTACGTCTTAGCGATTTGCACAGAAGTATCGCTGCGGCGACCGATACCTGAGGCATTCTTCTCTAGGAACTCACGAACCTGTACGCGAAAAGCCTCGGCTTCGGTGGGGTTCAGGGCATCGTCAATAGTTGTGTCACTCATGAGAACATTCTGCCATTGTGTCCAGTCCTAAGACATAACTGAGACGACATAACTGAGACGGGATAACTGAGACGGGATAATCGAGACGGGAACTCGTTGACGGGGTACGGTTCGGCTATGGAATCTCCTGTCTTTCGCCATGTGGTCGTTCGCCATATAGACGATTGTCCGACCGAAGAATGGACCAGCCCAACCCGCGGATCGGTGCGCTGGTGGGAACTGTTCGGCGGCGACGCCACTGCGACCAATGAAATGACGGTCGGAATTGCCGAAGTCCCGGTGGGCTCGACTCCCCCGCCACGGGGCCACTCGCACGACGCCACCGAGGTCTACGTGATCTTGTCGGGCGTGGGCGACGTCGTCATTGAAGGAACTGCGACAGCCGTTCGTGAAGGCTCGGCGGTGTGGATACCCGAAGGGCTTGAGCACTACGCCCACAACACCGGCTCGGCGCCACTACGGTTGCTGTACATGTTTGCCCGCGACAAGTTCAGTGATGTCACCTATTCGTTTCCTGGCGAAGATTTAGGCCCTGGTGAAGATTAAGGCCCTGGCGAAAACTAAGGAGTCAAGTAATGGCACAAGCAATCAATCTCATTGATCCCGAATACTTCGCGCAACACGGTCATCCGTGGGACCAGTACGCATGGCTACGCGCCAACGCTCCAGTCTTTTGGCACGACGAGCCAGATGGTCCTGGTTTTTGGGCCATCACCAAATACGACGACATTCGCGCCATCAGCCGAACCCCGAAAATTTTTAGTTCGTACGAAACCGGAGTCATGTTGCCCGACCCCGATCCGATGGGGTTGTATGCACAACGTTTGATGATGCTCAATATGGACCCGCCGCAACACGATCGATTCAAGTTGTTGGTCTCGCGCGGCTTCACACCAAAGAATGCACCGCTACTTCGTCCACGAATTGAAGAAATCGCGCGAGAAATCTTGGATGCAGCTATGCAAAAAGGTTCGTGCGACTTCGTGAGTGAAATTGCTGGACGATTGCCATCTGGGCTAATTGCCGAACTAATGGGCATGCCTCGCGAAGACGGTGAACGTTTGTATGACCTCACCGAGATCATGCACACCAACGATGATGCAATTGCTCCTGCCGAAGTCAAGATGGCCGCAGTTGGCGAGATGCTCGCGTACGGACAATCTGTCGCTGCGATCAAACGTCTGACCCCAGGCGATGACTTAGCCACCATTTTGGTGAATGCCGAAGTTGATGGCGACCGCCTGACCGATGAAGAGTTCCAATGGTTTTTCTTGTTGCTCGTCAATGCTGGAGGAGACACCACCCGTAACTTGCTCGCAGCTGGATTACAACTGTTGTTTGATCATCCCGCTCAGCGAGCAAAGTTGATGTCAAACCTTGATGGTCACCTAGCCACAGCGATCGAAGAAATGCTGCGCTTCAGTAGTCCAGTTTCACATTTCAAACGGACTGTTATGGAAGACACGACTATTCGCGGACAGGTCATTAAGACCGGAGAGCGAGTAGTGCTGTTCTATGGTTCGGCAAACCGCGACGAAGATGTCTTTGAGAACCCTGACACTTTCGACATCACCCGCGATCCCAACCCGCATGTCGCCTTTGGTGCTGGCGGACCACATCTATGTCTCGGCATGCACGTCGCACGAGTTGAGGTCGCAGTGATGTTCAAAGAACTATTGACCCGCCTGCCAAACGTTGAAGCCAACGGGGACTTTGAACGAATGCACAGCAGTTTCATTGCGGGCATTCACAGCATGCCCGTTAAGTACTGATCTGAAAATCAGGGACCGACGACGTCTTTGAACTGAATTCGCAGGTCTTTCTTCAGAGCTTTACCCGAGGGGTTGCGCGGAATCAGATCAATAAAGCGCACTGCAACTGGTTGCTTGAATCGAGCAAGTTTGTCGGCACAATGTTCGAGCACCGCAGCCTCTGTCACCGCTTCGTCTTTTCGCACAACAATTGCCAGTGGTGATTCTCCCCACTTTTCGGACGGGATTCCGATGATTGCCACTTCGCCGATTCCGGCCAAGCCCATAATCACATTTTCGATTTCGGCGGGGTACACATTTTCGCCACCCGAAATAATCATGTCTTTAATGCGATCTTGAATGAAGATAAATCCGTCCTTGTCACGGATCGCTCCGTCACCGCTGTACAACCAGCCATCTTTCAACGCGTCAGCAGTTGCTTCTGGTCGATTCCAGTAGCCAAGCATCATGTGCCCACCCGAAATCAATACTTCGCCAGCTTCATCGTCATCGCACTCGGTTCCGTCGGGACGAACAACCTTGACTTCTGACAAGAAGAAAGCCTTACCGGTTGAACCGGCTTTGGAAATTGCATCTTCTTTTGACGTCAGACAGGCGGGTCCACAGGTTTCGGTGAGTCCATAGACCTGATTGACCTCAATACCAATTTCGGCATACGCCATGATGAGTGACACTGGCACTGGTGCTGCGCCCGCCATGAGCCAACGCACATGTTCGTGCTTGTACTTCGAGGGGTCGTACACCATACGCATAAAGTTCAACATTGCGGGCACAAAAAGCCCGTTGTTAATGCGCTCTGAGTCAATAATCTCCCATACTTTGACCGGATCAAAGGCTCGCATCAAAACGTGGGTCGTACCGACAAAGATGTTTCCGAGTGCGGGAGTTAACGCACCCACATGGAACATCGGCATGGGGTTGATGTAGCGATCTCCACGGGCCAAGTCACTCGTGGTGCACATGGTTGACAGCGCCCAAAACTGAGTGTTGTGTGAATGCATGACGCCCTTGGGCAAACCAGTTGTTCCCGACGTGTACATGATGTACAACAAGTCGTCGCCAAATGCTGTCACTGCTGGCTCGGCATTTGACATCTTTGCTGATTCGGCGACAAAGTCACGAGCGAATGCCGGCTTTGTTGCAGCATCACCAATGTATAGCCACGACTTGATGTCGGTCCGATCGCCACGTGACTGCAACTCAGTCACATTCGCCGCAAATTCGGCTCCAAATACAAGAACGGTTGTTCCCGAATCTTTCAAGATGAATTCAAGCTCGTCGGGAACAAGTCGCCAGTTCAACGGAACAATGACCGCACCCAATTTGGCAATGGCGAAAAACGCAGTCATGAACTCGGCCGAGTTCATTTGCAACAATGCAACGCGATCGCCTTTTTTCACCCCAGCATCAACAAGCAGCGAAGCAACCTTGTTAGTTTCGCTGTTGAGTTCGGCGTAGGTGTAGCGACGATCGGCCGCGACGTCATACAGGGCCTCAATGGTTCCATTGATGTGGGCTCGGCGGGCAAGAAGATTTCCGATGTTTACGCTCATAGGTTCAAATATTGCCATATGAGATGCTCCAGCCGCACAGCGGGCTCTCATCAATTTCACTCGGCCATCACTAAACTCGTACCGTGAACCCTCGTCGCCTCGTCACAATCGCTGCAGTTCTTATGGGCCTCACTGTGGCCGCCTGTGGGAACGGCGAAACAGCCCCTGAAGTCTCCGATCAAGCGTTGGCCCCCAGCACCTTGGCCCCAGTTGTCGAGACTTCAACCATCCCAGCAGAAACCACCACTGTGGTGCCCGCCCCCGTCACCATGAGCCTCGCCTTTGCCGGTGACATCTTGATTCATAGCCAAGTCTGGAAGGCCGCCACGGTCAATGCTGGTGGAAGCGGCTACGACTTCACCCCGATGTTCGCTCGAGTCAAACCGCTCATTGAAGGCGTCGATCTTGCGATCTGTCATTTAGAAGTTCCGTTAGTGGCACTTGGTGAAAAGCCCACGACCAATCCGCTGTACTCGGCCCCGACCGAAATTGCTTGGGCTATCAAAGAAATGGGTTTTGATCGTTGTTCAAACGCAAGCAACCATTCGTTTGACAAGGGGGTCAAGGGCATTGAAGCAACTCTCAACGAATTTGATGCTCTCGGACTTGGTCACGCAGGTATGGCACGAACTCCCGAAGAAATCGAGCCAAAAGTGTTTGATGTCAAAGGCATCAAAGTCACGCATCTCTCGTACACATTCGGATTCAATGACATCTCGGCACCGAACGGTGAAACGTGGCGCTCCGCGCTGATTGACCCCGCGAGAATCATTGCCGACGCACAAAAAGCTCGTGACATGGGAGCCAACGTCGTCATCGTGAGTATGCACTGGGGCCGCGAAACGCAAACTGATCTGAGCGATTTTCAGTTAACGAATTCTGATGCCATCACAAAGTCTGGTCTCATCGACCTCGTGGTTGGCCATCACGCTCATGTCGTGCAAAAAATTGAACAAGTCAATGGAGTCTGGACAGTGTTCGGACTCAGCAATCTCATCAGCTACCTTCCAACCACCGATGCTTTTCCCAACAAAACTCAAGACGGAATGATCGTCACCACCAATATCACGCTCAATCCAGATGGTTCAGTCCAGGTTGAGCAACCTGTTGTGTATCCAACCTGGGTTGACAAAAAGAATGGGGTCGTCGTTCGACCCGTTCTGACTGACCTCCTCGACCCTGCCGTCCCAGATGACATCAAAGCTGAACTCAATATTTCTCTCGAGAGATCACGAGCCGTTGTCGGCGAATTCTTTGCCGCTGCATCGTAAGAAAGAAAGAGTGTTACGACATGACCCCAGTTCAACAAGCCGTTCACTCACATGTGACTTTGTGGAATGCCATGGACCGCGAGAATTGGGTTCAACTCTTCTCGCCGCACATGATCTTTGAAGATCCGGTCGGTACTCCCGAGAAGCTCGGCGTTGATGCCGTCTACAAATCATGGGATCGTTCATTCAAGCCAGGCCGACGTTGGACGTTGCATCCCGAACACGTAGTCGCAGCTGGCAATGAGGCGGCAGTGGTCATGCGCAACGAAGGCGATCTCGCTGGCGAAAAAGTTACGATTCGCAGTGTTGAAATCTTTATTGTGGACGAATCAGGTCTTTTGGTGCGAATTCGTTCATTTTTTGATCAACCCTCCGACTTTGCACTCTCCGATTACTTCACACCTCAGCGAACCGACTAAAGATCGCCACACGTTTGTTGTGCGAACCGCAGCAGATATTTAGCCCGCTCAACCGGATCAGAAATGTCACGCAAGAACTGAGAGCGGACTTCAAAAGACAGTGGTACATCGGGAATGGCCTGAAGCAATTCTGCAATGGGCAACGATCCTTCACCTGGGCAGAGCCGTCCATTGAGCGCTTCGTCTAGCAACCCACCGAAATCTGTTGGACGTTCTGCCGCTGCATCACATATCTGCAAATAGGGAAAGAGATCGGTCGGTATGGCCTGCACATCTTTAACCGATGAACCCGATCGCGACAAGTGCAAATTGTCAATGAGTACTCCCCCGTTAGATGCACCTGAAGACCTGACTATTTCAGTCGCCATTGACAAAGTGTTCAACGGAAAGATTGGCAGAAATTCGCAGACGACCGTGATCCCAAATGGCTTCGCCATTGCGCAAACTTCACAATAACGGTCAGTGGTTTGGGCTTGGTCTTTGAGACGACTCGTAAACAAAATGTGCGGTGCACCGATCACTCCTGCCGCTTCAACGAGTTGTTCGGCAAAATCGTTTCCGTCTTTCGACGGAATGATTGGCTCAATATCTAAAGCAATCACGCCAGTGTCATCAAGCCTTTTGCGCACTTCGCGAGACGTTGCATCTGACCATGTTTTGCCATCGAACCAAATACCTACTGCCGGCCAACCAGATGCATACGCAACAGACACCATGTCGGCAGGCGCAACATCGGGTTGCACTCCAGCGGCAAGTGAAAGCAAACGAGCCATGAGTCAAAAATTCTTTCAGTGAACCGGAACAGAACC
>CAMDER010000090.1 GCA_945896935.1 Bifidobacterium breve
ACTGGAGATATGACGATTGCCGTTGGAGTGATGGTTGATAATCCAGTGCCGTTGAATTTGCCCGCAACTGGAAACAGCAATCAAAGTCCAGTGATGGTCGCTTTATTCTGGGTTTTATTGGGACTAGGACTCTTGATGGTTCGTCGACGCTTCAGGATGGACCGCAACTAAGAGATCGGAATACGGGGTTCTATTTCTCTAGTTGCAGTTCATCCTGAATTGACGCAAGAAATTCATAGGTACGTTCTTGAATTGTGACGTACAACTCGGCTTCCTCATCGGAGAGTGGAACGATCGAGCCGACCCCAGCGTTGGCAATTGCCGTCAGAATGGCCCGGCGTGTGAGCAACCATGCAAGATCAGGACGAAGACCGTAGGTGTCTTGTAGTTGCTGATGAATTTTGATGGTGTTTGAGTATTGCTCGGTAGGTACGAGACGAATCGGAATTTGGTTTCCGAATGAGGCATACAGATACGCGGTCAAGCGTCCAAAGAGCTGAATTCGTTCGTCTCCTCGCGACGAAGTAGTGATCACACCTTTTTGAATATGAGGACCAACGTCTGCGGCTAAGTGAAATGCGACTGCGATGAGCAACTGAATATGAGATCCAAAGCAGTAACGAACAGTCATTTTGTCGAGACCGGCGGCGGCACAAATTTTGAGTGAGGAAAGTTCAGAAATTGGAGTGCTCGCCATCATTGAGATTGCAGTCTCAATCAGTTTTTGCGATGTTTCAACTTTGGAAAGCCGGGGCTTCTTCTCAGTTTTGGGCTCTTTGTCCAAGAAAATCACCTAGCGAAATCAGCGGGCTCACGGCAGTAATTACTTTAATATTGTATATAGAAACTATATGAAACCTGGGCTACATTACGTTTATGAGCGATTCAAAAATCATCATCGACCGGTTCGGCCAGGTTGAAGACGATCAGAAGTACACCCGTCTCGTTGAGCTCTTTACTGATGACGCGATTTACTACGACCCGTTTGCTGGAGCCCAAGTTGGCAAAACGGCCATCCACGAATTCATGTCGGAGATGGAAAAGGTCATTCCCAAAATGGGTGTCTACTTTGCGAACTGGGAGACGTGCGCCGACACTCATGTGGGATGGGCCAAATGGAACATGGTGGTTCCAGTTAATGGGGTTGAATATCCAATTCCTGGGCAGAGTATCTATCGATTACGCGATGGCAAGGTGTGTTTCGTTGCCGACTATGTAGACGCTCCGTCGTATGCGCGCATTAGGCCTGATCGTCGGCCCGATGCGGCGAGCGCAGCTCTTGTTGAAAAAGGCAATTCTCAAAGTGGATCGAGCCAAGGTCTGATCACCGAATTCTGGAATCAACGGATGACGTCGTGGTCACCTATTGAAGACGGAACCGTGACTGTGAACGATCTAGGTATTGAAGATTCGGTCGCGTGGGTTCAATGGACGTGTCATACAACTACGGGAGACTTTCCTGGTTGGACGTTACACAACATTGACAATGGGCACGTGATGTCTGATGACCATTGGGATGACGCGCGACGTTAGTGAGACGTACGCCGACGCGCCGCGACAACTATTGAACCGAGCGCAGTCAACAACAAGGCCATGGTTAGAGAATCAAACTGACTTCCCGTCGCGGGAAGCTGTTCGGGAGCAATCGTTGATGGGGGAACTGTGGTCGATGTCGTGACCAGTGGCGCGACGGTTGTCGTTGTTGTGGTCGCAGCCACGGTGTTGGCGAGTCGTACGACACCGACACTCATGGTGCCTTGGTTGTCTAACCCGCCGGCAGCGAGAATACGTCCATCGATTTGAATGGTCACTGAATACATTCGACCAATAAGTGACGTGCCTCGCCACATTCCTGATGTCGCAAAACTGCTGTCAGGAGTTCCGTTGTGATTGAGACGCATAACGAACGGCCGAGGATTACCGTCGTCGCTTGCGCCACTGAACAAAATTTTGTTATCTGGAGTAACGAATACATCGTCGGCGTAGACATCATTGGGGAAATCAGAAAGAAAATCCCAACCAACTGAGTTACATGTTGAATCAAGAGCACCCTGATCTGTCAGGCAGATAATGAGCGCATTTTGTGGTCCCGTTGAATAAGAAACAACGTGTGTACCAATGGCAACTAAGTTGCCATTAGGCCGAATATCAATGGCATCGAGCTGAGCATCGCCATTGAATTCATTGATGAAGTACCCGAGCGTGGCAAACGTTGAATCAAGTTGGCCATTTCTGGTGAGACGTCCAACGATGGCTGCATCTGGGGCAACAGTTCCGACAATTGAACCGGTGAAAATGATTCGGCCGCTGCTGTCAATGACAACATCTTGGGCCTGCCCCTTCTCGTTTGATGACGAGATAAATCGGCCACTAGATCCGAATGAAGTATCAAGAGCACCCAGGGCAGAAAACCGAGTGACGAGAACTCGCTGATCACTACTGTCGGACACGGTGGGGTACTCATCGCCAACAACGATGATTTTTCCATCTGATTGAACCACTAATGCGCGTCCGGAAGTACCGAAGAGAGCCGAGTAGGTCGCGATACCAGTAGTGCCGAACGTCGTATCAAGATTGCAAGTACTTGTGAACTTTGCGACGAACAGAGTTCCTATGTTGTTGGTTTGGGTCGTTCCGGCGACAACGAACGAACCATCAGAGAGAACTACAACATCACTTGCAACTGCGTCATTGACTGTGTCGATAAATTCGCCAGTTCCATTGCAGGTCGTATCTGCGGTTCCGTCGGCGAGGAAGCGACTGACCAGGATTCGTGAAGCTGGTGAATCTACGACCGATCCAACGACCAATACTCGATTGTCGGGATAGTTGGCTATGGCATAAGCCGCTGACGCATCGGTGTGTGTTGAGACAACAACACCATCGCCGCCCCATGTTGTATCGAGATCTCCGTCACTTGCGTAAGCCGTTGGAGCAAACATCAAGATTGCGGTTGTGGCAACAATGACTGCGACGAGTTTTTTCACATGGTAAGTCTACGGAAGTGTGACCTTTGGGTGTTTTTATCGTGGCGTTGTGAGAGCAAAAGCGACAGCGGCGGCATGACCGACATTGAGTGAATCAACATCGTGAGCGATGGGAATACGAATCTGATGATCGGCCGCCGACAAAGTTTCTGCCGGAAGCCCATTTCCTTCAGAGCCAAAGACCAGAGCAAGCGGACCAGGTTTGGGGTCAACGAAGTCGAGCAGAGATGTTGCTTGGGCGCTTGGGGTGAAAGCAAGCACAGATCCGCTCTTGCGGCGAACCACCGACATGGCCTCAGCAATGTTCATGTTCACGATGGGCAGAAAGAGAATTTCGCCCATCGACACCCGTACGGTGCGGCGGTAATACGGATCGGCACATGTTGGATCAATGACGATGGCGTCGATGTGAAACGCGCGAGCCGATCGAGCAATGGCACCCAAGTTTTCGTGATCGCTGAGTCCTTCAAGAATCGCGATGCGATGGCGAGGTCCGTAGAGCGGAGGGTGTGACAAGACCTCGTCGAGCGTGAGTGGGTCTGGTCGAAAGGCCGAGCCGACCACACCGCGGTGCATGTCAAAGCCAACAACACTTGAAATCACTTTTCGGTCGGCGACATAAATGGGGCAGGCAACCCCGGTCAAGGCTGGCGTCATGACGTCAACCCGATTAGGTGAGAGCACGATTGACCGTAAGCGCATATTTGATACGACGAGGCGACGAACAACTTCGACACCCTCTGAGATGAAGAACTGATTGTCGGCCGAGCGGCGACGAATCTCGGGATCACTCAAGCCGACGTAATCAGCCAATCGTGGATCGGTGGGGTCGGTGATTTCGATCGGGTTAATACTCACTCATGCATTCTGCCGACACATCGGGAAAGTTAATCAGATAGTTGAGCGCACATTTTGTGATGATCGATGCGTTTAACAGGTATGACAAACACAACTGATAACCCAAACCCACTTATCCTTCTCGACATTGATGGAGTCATCAATGACTTAAACGCTCTCGGCGGTCTCGATCGTGACTGGGGCATTGACCAGGTCTATAGCCATGGGCACATGGTGCATATCCCGGATTACATGGGTTGGCTCATTCGCCAACTCACTGACGTCGCGGAAGTGCACTGGTGCACAACCTGGCGACACCGCGCCAACGATGAAATCGCTGAGCATCTCGGCATTGATCAACTTCCTGTGGTTGACGACGGGACCAAAAGTCGATTCGTTGACTGGAAAGCGGCAGCGGCTCACGACTTAGCCGAAGCGGCAATCACGGCCGGCCGAAAGGTTCTCTGGATTGAGGACTTCTATGGTCATTTGCCAATCGACGAGATGCCCAAAGGTGTCGAGTTTGTGGATACTGCAGCTAACGACGAAATGGTTTTGGAGATCGAAATGTTGCCGGGTTGGCTATTGCAACTCTTTAACTCCACCCCCGTCGGCTGACGTTCGTGATTCTGGTGTCGTTTAAGTTGGATATACCGAGTTAAACGACACCAGAAATACCTTGGTCCATTAAGTTTCACAGGAATGCAGGAGGCCACATGAGTGACGACACTCAAATCGGATACGACGTCATCGGCGATGTCCACGGACACGCCGACAAACTCGAAGGCCTTCTGCGCAAGATGGATTACAAGTTCATTGATGGAACTTGGCAGCACCCCGAGCGCAAGGCAATTTTTGTTGGCGACTTGATTGACCGAGGACCTCGGCAAATTGATTCGGTGATGATTGCCAAGCGTATGGTCGAAGCTGGTCACGCTTATATCGTGATGGGCAACCATGAGTTCAACGCCATTGCGTACGCAACTCCGCATCCCAAAAAGCGACATGACTTCTTACGTACTCACCGGGGGAAAACTGGTGGAAAGAATCGTAAACAGCACAAGAAATTTCTCAGGGCGGTGGGCAAGAATTCGGATCGACATAAAGAATTCATAGCGTGGTTCAAGACGATTCCACTGTGGCTTGACCTTGGTGGGTTGCGGATCATTCACGCGTGCTGGAATCTGGGGGCAATAGATCGACTGGAGCGGAAGCTTGGGCCAAACAACACTGTGACTGACGAATTGATGGTCACGATGAGTACCAAGGGTCACCAGGATTATCGCGATCTTGAGATCTTGATCAAAGGCCCCGAAATCGAGATGCCAAAGGGATTGTCGTATGAAGACAAAGACGGTATTGAGCGCCGCAAAGCTCGCTATGCATGGTGGAACGACAAGGCCAAAAATATGGAAGAGGCCGCTGTGATTTCTCCAGACTTTAAATTCAAGAAGAATCGATCAAAGAGTGAACTCTCCGAATACACCATTGAAGAGGGCGATCGTCGACCCTACACAGATGCTGTTCCTCTCTTCTTCGGTCATTATTGGTGCACCGATGACGACGAAATCATTTCTGACCACGCGATGTGTGTTGACTACAGCGCCGGCAAGGGCGGTCCACTGAAGGCTTACCGCTGGGATGGCAAAACGCCCCTCAGATTGGATGGTCTCGTCTCTTTCCCCTGAGATTCTGGTGCAGAATTGTTGCGAAATGCGCAACAATTCTGCACCAGAATCACAACAGTAGGTACCGTTGAGGCGTGAGTGAATTGAACACCGTGGTCATTGTTGGGTCGTCGTTGGCGGGGTTGCGAGCGGCCGAAACTTTGCGGCTTGAAAAATACGATGGCCAGATCATCATCGTTGGAGCCGAAGATCGTCAACCCTACGATCGCCCTCCGCTGTCTAAGAAAGTTCTGTCGGGCGAATGGGAAGCCGACCGTATCTCGCTGCGTAAACCCGAAGACCTTGACAAACTGAACATTGATTGGAAATTGGGCTCGGCAGCGACGTCGCTCGACACGACTACTCGCATCATCACCTTGGCTTCGGGTGAAACGATTGCTTTTGATGGTTTGATCATCGCCACGGGTTCGGGAGTGCGCAAACTTCCCAATCAGCCCAATTGGACAGGCGTACACGTTGTGCGAACGCTTGATGACTCACTTGCTTTGCGGGCCGACTTGAACCCCGGCGCCCGATTAGTAGTCATTGGCGCCGGCTTCATCGGACTTGAAGTTGCCGCGACTGCCAAGACTCGTGGGTGTGAGGTCACTGTTCTTGAAGGTGCACCTGCTCCCATGATGCGGGGTCTCGGTGCCGAGATGGGTCATGCTGCAGCACTGGTACACGCAGACAACGGCGTTGACATGAGATTTAACGTCAAGGTTGCTGGACTAGTTGAAGGACATACGGGTTCTGTTGGTGGGGTTGCATTAGACGACGGCGAAGTCGTTCCTGCCGATGTTGTCGTTGTCGGCATCGGCGTTGTCCCAGCCACGCAATGGCTCGAAAATACCCAACTCGAATTACGCGATGGCGTCGTTTGCGATACCACACTCAATGCTGGCGTACTAGGTATTTACGCCGCAGGTGATGTGTGTCGCTGGTTCAACAATCTGTACGACCAAGAAATGCGCGTTGAACACTGGACGACCGCATCGGAGCAGGGTGCTGTCGCGGCATCAAACCTGCTTGCGGTATCGCGCGGAGAGCAAGCCAAGCCATATTCGGCTGTTCCATTTTTCTGGAGCGATCAATTCACTGCACGAATTCAATTTTTGGGCCGAGCTAACGGAGACGAGACCGCTCATATTGTGGTCGGCACACCTGAAGACCGTTCGTTCGTTGCGCTGTATGAAAAAGACGGCTACTTGAAAGCTGCTCTCGGCGTCAGTCGTCCGAAACAACTCATGCCATTTCGAAAGTTGTTGGCCGAGCGTGCCACATGGGAACAAGCACTTGAGTTGGCGTCAACGTTTGTTGCAACCTGAACAATCTCGTGACAACGCACTGACAATTGGTTAGTCTTTTGCAGTGCCTCGTCTTGATGCTGAACGTGTTGCCCTGTGGCGGGCATTTCAAACTGTCGGTGAGGTAGTTTCGCGCAGCATTGAAGCCGAGATGTTTGACGAGTTTCACTTGGCTTTGCCACAATTTGATTTACTTGCGGCTCTCGCTCATAGCAATGACCAGATGCGAGTCAAAGAATTGTGCGAAATACTT
>CAMDER010000091.1 GCA_945896935.1 Bifidobacterium breve
AGAACCGACAGTCATGGACCGACCAATGGTCAGCCATAGTTCTTCAGTGACAGTACGTCACCTTCGCCTCTTGGCGACACCGGCCACAATCTTGGTGCTCGTCACCGCGGTTATTCCGCTCGTCGTACTTTCAACAACGGTCGTGCGCAGTGCCGACATCATCTCAATTTGGCAGAACTCGGCAGTTCAACAAGCGCTCATCTTTTCGGTTTGGCAAGCGCTTTTGTCAACGATTTTCACGATCCTCGTCGGACTCATCGCTACTTGGCACCTCACGCGCTATCAGTTCCGTGGTCGACAAGCACTCATCACGCTGATCACTGTTTCCTTCGTTTTACCCACAGTCACGGTTGGTGCCGCTTTCATCGCCGTCTTACCGTCTTGGCTACATCACAGCACCTTCGCCATTGTTTTAGCCCATCTCTTTTTCAATATTTCAATAGTGGTTCGCACAGTCGGTCCACGTTGGAATTCAATTGGCGATCAACTCATTGACAGCGCCCGAACGCTCGGGGCGACTCCATTGCAAACTTGGCGTCACGTCATCTTGCCTCTCGGCAAGAGCGCAATTTATTCATCGGCTGCTCTCACTTTCTTTATGTGTTTCACGTCGTATGGAATCATCACTATTTTGGGTGGGCCTGGGCTAGCGACATTAGATATTGAGATCTACCGGCGAGCCGTTCAACTAGGAGACCTTTCGGGTGCAACCGTCTTGGCCGTCGCTCAAATGTTGTTCATCACGATCGCATTCCTCATTTGGTCCCGCAGTCGTTCGGTCGAGCTGATGACATTTCGTGTTGCGGCTGTTTCACAACACAAACCTGCAGTCGTTCCAAAGTTATTCATTGGAGCACTCACAATTTTCTTTCTCGCTCCGCTTTTGGCTCTATCGATTGCGTCCATCCGAACTGGTCAGAACTGGTCGTTCAGCGGCTGGAGAGTCCTACTCGGAATTCAAAACCAACGAGGGCTTCAATTAGACATCTGGCAGGCCTTGCAAACTTCTGGAAAGTATGCCCTCATCGCAAGTTGCATCGCTCTTCCAACGGGAATCGCTGCCACATATGCATTCTCAAAGAATGGTTCAACAAATGGCCGCTGGTCGTCGTTGGCAATCCTCCCCCTGTCAATTTCGCCGGTCGTCGTCGGATTAGCCATCTTGGTCACCTACGACTTTGCTCCCTTTGAATTCCGTTCGTCTTGGTTTCTTATCCCGGTAGTTCACGCAGCAATCGCAATGCCATTCGTCGTACGTGCGGCCTTGCCCGTTGTGCAAGGTATTCCACCAGATTTACGTTCGGCTGCCGCAACTCTTGGATCTTCGCCTTGGAGACGCTTTTGCTTTGTTGAGATACCGCTATTGCGCCCGGCGGTAACCACTGGAATCGCTTTTTCGATGGCAATATCTCTCGGCGAATTTGGGGCTACTAGTTTTCTCACTCGACGTGAATCACAGACTCTCCCGATCGTCATCGCCGATCTTTTTGGCAAAGCTGGAGCGATACCGAGAGCATCGGGCATGGCTGCATCATTACTCTTGGTTATCGTGACAGGCATCATTGTTTTGTCCGTCGACCGAAAGCCGCACGTATGAGTCTTGTCATTGACAACATTTCATTTAGCTATGGCGATCGCGACATATTGCGCAACTTCACACTTCAAATTCCCCCAGGAACGACAACCGCAGTTGTCGGGCCTTCTGGCTCGGGCAAATCAACTTTGCTGCGCATCATCGCTGGACTTTTGACACCAGCCACAGGCACGATCGTTCTCAATGGTCACGACATTTCTCGCGTACCAACTCATCTGCGGTCAGTCGGAATGATCTTTCAAGATAACCAGCTGTTCCCTCACCTCAACGTTTATGACAACGTTGCATTTGGTTTGCGCATGGCCAAGGTTGATAAGCGGATCATCGCCGAGCGATGCCAAGAGTTATTAGATCTTGTCGGATTAGCTGAAGCAGCAAAACAATCAGTGGCAACACTGTCGGGCGGTGAAGCTAAGCGAGTCGCACTTGCCCGTGCTTTGGCTCCGTCTCCCCAGGTTCTCCTGCTTGATGAACCACTGACCGGTCTAGACAGTGAACTCCACGATCGACTCGCCCAAGATCTGCACCGAATTCTCCATGCAACCTCGACGACAGCACTCTTAGTCACCCATCTCATACCAGAAGCCGAAGTAATTTCTGACGCGATTCATCATCTCATCGATAGCGACCAGAGCCCTCAAGCAGGAGTGAGTCATTGAGTGCCAATCATCTAGACATTCGTATTCGCGCGATGAACTATCTCGAGGTTCGACCGCTACGTCTTGAGGTATTGCGGGCTGGCATGGTGGACCAAACTGTCGACTTTGATGGCGATGATGATCCAACGACCATTCATCTCGGGGCTTTTGACCAAGATGAGAACAATGTTGGAGTCAGTACGTGGATGCAACGGACTTTCCCACTCGAAGAAGAGCACAAGGCCTTTCAACTACGTGGAATGGCGACTGCAGACAACGTGCAGAGTCGAGGGATAGGCGCATTACTTCTTGATGCCGGCTTCAAGCATGCTCAAGAAAATGGCATTTACCTCATTTGGGCGAATGCCCGTGATACCGCCCTCAACTTCTACAACCGCCATGGTTTCACTACAGTTGGCGAGGGCTTTATTGAGCCCGTCACTCAACTTCCTCATCACAAAGTTGTCAAATATTTATTGAGATAACCGCAACAGGTTGTGTCGTGCTCACAGTCGACTATGAGTATTTCACTTCAACTGGCAGTGCGAATTCAGAACACGATCGACGGCGAACTACAAACGGTGGCGCGTCTTTCAGATTCTGATACATGGATCGGCCCGGTGGCGTGGATTTCTCATGGCGAAATTAAACGAGTCACCCACCTCCTAACGTCTTGCGTCGATATTCTCCGCGTCCAGCATGAGTCGTCTGGCGTGTGACCCACAGCGTTTGGCCGATCTCGCGCGAATTCTTCGCTCTGCGCAAAACGAAATTGAATTACAAATTCGTTTAACCGAAATCGGCGATCTCGCGATCCCCCAAGTGCATTCCTATTTGCAGCAATCTTTGAATTTGCTTGAGCATCAAGAGACGCGCGTGCGAAAGGTGCTGAACAGTTCTTTTCTCAACCTGACAAATTCGTATTCACTTTCCTTTAATTCAACGGCCTATTTGCTCAATCGGTGGGTTGCACATCATCAAGCTTGGTGGTCCGATGCCACCCACGGCGAACAAACCAGAATTGACGTCTTCATCTCAACGGTTGCCGCCGACCCAATAGATGCCGGGAGACTCATTGATTCAACAAATTTTTTGGCTCCTCTCATCTACGGCTCTCACGATCTCGGAGTCGTGCGTACTCTCTGGCTGTCGGCCACTGACCCCCAAACAACATCGGTGTCCACTGCAGGAGATCGAATCAAGCGCCTTGTTGAAACGGTCTTTGGAGATCATGAATGGCACACCGCAATGGCCCCAAGTTGGGTGGACATACACGAGCAATCACGACTTCGACGTGAGATTCGAGAAATTCTCGGCGAGATTATTTCGCCATGGCAATTACAGTTCTCTGGTCTTGCATCCGAATGGAACTGGTCAAGTGAAACGGGCGTTCATTACCTCAAGAAGGCAACCGAATCCGCAGATGCTGCATCCTCAATCTCGCAAGGTCTTGGAATGGCTGTGTATCGAAACATGTCCGACCTTCCCAACAATGAGATTGAGCGCCGTCAACGAATTGATGCAGTCGCATTTTCGGTCGGTGTATCTACAGAACTACTACGTCAGGCAAAAGTTCAACAAGCACGAATGGATTCTCATCATCTCGCTACTTTGCTGGCAATTCCAACACTAGTACCACTCAAGTTGCCTTGGCCTTCTTCGTTAGTAATCAACAAGACACACTCTCTGGTAGCAGGTCAACTCGATACAACATCAGAGACAGAAATTTCGTCGTCTCTAGAAATGTTGCAACAACGAAGTGCTCTTGCATCAGTCGCGTATATGGCAGTTTTCAATGCCGCAATCACATCTGGCCGTCTTGAGAACGTCAATGACGATCCTTCAGCGGAGCTACGCCTTGAGCTTCAACACACGGTTGATTCATTAGACAACTCGACGGCACGTGGACAAATTCTTGCTGACATTATTGACTAGGTCAACTTGCCTTGTCCTAGTTGGTTGATTTACGAAATCGGTATGTCTGTCGAAAAACGTGTGCTTGTAGACGGATCTGGCTGAACCAGAATCTCAAGATTCCACGTACCTGCCGTCAAAATAGACAGTGCTCCAACAAAGTGATTTGGCCCGAGTTCTGAAACTGCGGCAGTAATCGTTGGCACTTCAGAGCCCGGCAACGTCAATCGCATCG
Source organism: Bifidobacterium breve (assembly GCA_945896935.1). Classification (GTDB taxonomy): domain Bacteria; phylum Actinomycetota; class Acidimicrobiia; order Acidimicrobiales; family Ilumatobacteraceae; genus Casp-actino8. Next base: position 4,382 of record CAMDER010000091.1, read on the forward strand.
TCACATTGTCGACTGGCGACAAAGTTCCGCTCGGAGTCGAGATTGTCACGTGGATTTCGTTATTGCCGACGCGCCCTGGTGTGACAGCAATACTGGTAATCATGTCTCCATTAACAAGTTGCGTACTGAAAACGGCGTTGGCCGCGGTCACTTCGGGAGATTTTGCCAGCATTCCTGCAGTAACACCAAGCACCACAGTGGCGATCAGAAGTTCGACGACAATAATACGATGAATTGAGTTTCCCTCACCACGTTGAACAAGCCAACGGGCGAAGCCACCAAGAGTGACTGCCGCAATGACGAAACAAGTTTTGACGAGCAACGCTTTGCCCCACGCCGTTTGCGTGATATCGCTGAGAGCCGGCACCAAATGCCAGGTCTGCCAGAGACCGGTGATCACTGCTATCGGAATAGCGAATGTGGCCATCCGCGAAAAACGACGGACAACAACATCGGCATGAGCGCTGCGCATGACTCCCCCAAAAGCCACAACGATCAGACCACCTACCCACAAAACGACACTGGAAAAATGTAAGGCATCGACAGCCACTGCGATACCTGATTGAGCCGAAGCACTTGGGTGACCCGAGGCCGACAACGTCAGCACAATTCCTACGCCAACAAGGAGTGTCGTCGAGCGCCACCACGACGTGAGTGATCGCGCGAAGTGTCCTCGTAGCGACCAAAGGAGAACGAGCAACGAGAGCAGCAGTAATTCGCGGATGACCAGTGCCTTCCCGAGGCGAGTCGCATACACATCAGACCAGAGTGAAGTATTGAACAGATCAGACCATGTGCCCGCAATTGTGTACGGGCCTTGGGCGACAAATAGTACGAGCGCACTGACTGCGGATAAGACCCAGCCAATTCCTACAAAGGTGATCACCCGTCGCGAAGAAATTGATCCACCGGCGAGCATCGCCAAACAACCGAGCACGAGACACAACCCGAGAAAACCCAAGAACTTAGCGACACCCATCAACCACGACAGGCCCTGCGGACCGTCTTGGCCCGACAGAACGTTGGCGATGAGATCGCTCGTGGCAACAATTGGAGCCGACGCACCGATTTGAAATGAATACGCGCCTTCAATGGCATGACCATCATTCGATACGCCTCGCCAAGCAACGACATAAAGCCCATCGGGAATTGCTGGAACATCTTTGGCGATTAACACCGAAGGATCTTCGGGCGACACGAGAGCCTCGCCTAAGACAATGCGTTGTCCATCTTGGTTATAGATCTCAATTGACCGGGCGATAGGTACGACTGGCTCATTGAAATCGAGCCTGATTTCGCTCGGAGCAGATTCAAGTACCGCCGAAGGAGCAGGTGACGATGAATCCAACTGACCGTGTGCTGAAACTGGAGACGCCCATGCCAGCGAAGCAACAGTTGCTACGACAACCAGCCATGACTTACGAACTTTCTTCAAAGTGGTCATCCCATCAATCCTGCCGGTGCTAGCCCGTCAATTATCACACGCCCCAGCAACCAACCCAAGCGCATTGACGGCGACTGAGTGCGAATTTGCTCAGGAAGATCGGTCAGGCCCATTGAGCCCCGAGATTTCCATTGCATCGTCATCACTGATAAATCGTGTCGCACATAGTCCAATGACCATGAGTCGGGACCAACGCACTGAAGTTCGGCTAATCCAAGATCTCCCATATGAACTTCAACTTCGCGCCAACGACGCAAGGGCAAATCTGTGACTGGTACTTCAACACCAGAGACCATGCGCGCTGATCCGTACCAGCCTTCGCGAGCCGAAGCAATGGCACCTTCAAGGGCATAGATCGAACGACGCACACCAGCAACATGTTCGTCGGCAGATAGGGATGCGGTCTTTTCAATTGCTGCGACCCTGGCCGCAAATCCACCTTCATATTGGTCGACAACTTCACCTAATTCGGCGGCGAGAAAAAGACGAGTGATGCTGTCTCCTTGTTGAGCGATGTGAGCAAGCACATGGCCCACCGACCACTCAGGCAATAACGAGGGCCGTGCCACCATGTCATTGGTCAATCCCCCAAGCCGCTCTAAGAACAATTGGTGCGATGCCGCTAGACCTTCAACTTGCCGATTGATCGTCGTCGCATCAAAGGTATTTTCCACATCTCAAACCGTAGTCGTCGACCTGTGATTCTGGTGTTGTTTAAGTTGGCTATACCAAGAGAAATGACACCAGAATCAGGCTAAGGGCACAGTTCGGCGCGGTACGACGACAACTGTGCCGTCTGGTTCGTGATGAACAGTGACTGAGACTCCATAGAACTCTGACAAAGTCTCGGCTTTCAACACTTGTTCGGCCGGACCTGTTGCGACACAGTGACCCTGATGGAGCAAGGCTAAACGGTCGCTATACAAACCAGCGAGGGTGAGATCATGCATCGCTGAGACAACCGTAAATCCGTGCTCTCGGCGAAGACTGTCAACTAATTCGAGTGCCTGCTGTTGATGTCCAATGTCTAATGCACTCGTCGGCTCATCGAGCAACATGATGGGGGCTTCTTGAGCGAGAGCACGCGCAATGACCAAACGTTGTCGCTCTCCACCCGACAAAGTCCCGAGACGTCGATCAGCGAATTCTTCAAGGTCGAGTCGTTCAATGACTCG
>CAMDER010000092.1 GCA_945896935.1 Bifidobacterium breve
GTGATCGGCGGCTTGGCACTTGGGTTAGTCGGCGAGTTGTTTGGCGAACGAGCAACATTCGTTGGTGGAATGGTTTTCGCAACACTTGGTTTGATGTTGTTGGCGCGGACGCGTCAACAGACTGCACCTGCTACTGCAAGTTAGTGGGCAACTTGTTCGTCGGGGCTTGGTGCACGCCCTTTAAGTTGGCGTCCAGGAACGAAGATGGCCAGAATGAGCGAAAGTACGACGATTGGTACTGCTGCTCGGAATACAGTCGTGACGGCGTGAGCGAAAACCTCTAATGCTTCTTCGCGCATCGGTGAATCAAGGTCTTTGATATCCCGTGGTGCCTGAATCAACTTTTCATCAATTCGGCCAGTCAATTGTGCGTTAAAGATCGCTCCATAAATAGCGAGGCCGACTGCACCGCCTAGTTGACGAACAAAAATGACAATCGATGAGGCGGCGCCTATTTCGTGCGCTTCGACCGCGTTTTGTACGGCAAGTGTGCTGGTGGGGAAGAGGGCGCCCATTCCGGCACCTATAAAGAACGAGGCAATCATTGCAAGGTAGAGATACCCGTGACTTGAACCTAGAAGTGAGGCCATGATGAAGCCAACTAATGCCAACGCTGCGCCAACGGTTGGCCACACCTTGTAAGTGCCAGTTTTTGAAGTGAAACGTCCGATGATGATTGCGGCCCCAGCAACTGCGACAGCGAGTGGCACGAGCAATAGTCCTGAGTTCGTTGCCGAAACGCCGGTAACACCTTGTAAGTACAAGGGCATAAATGCATTGGCTCCGTAGAACACTGCACCGACCAAAATCATCAACGGCACAATGACCCGCACGACGTCGATCTTCATTAAGTGCAACGGAATGATGGGCTCATCAGCTCGAATTTCCCAGCGGAAGAATGCAGCGCCGACAACTATTGCCGCACCGAAAAAGGCGAGAGTTGGCGCAGCAAACCATCCGTATGATCCGCCGGTCCACGACAGGCCAAGAATCAAACATGACACCCAGACAACAAGCATTGTTGCTCCGACATAATCAACTTTGCGTTGCAATGGAGTGAAGGGCAATCGCAAGGCCTTATTGGTAATAACCAAGGCAATAATTCCAATGGGCAAGTTGACCAAGAAGATCCAGCGCCACGATGTGTTGTCGACAATCGCGCCCCCGATGAGTGGGCCGATCACACTGCTGATCGTGAAAACACTGGTAATGAAGCCGACGTACTTGCCGCGTTCGCGCGGCGGAACGACGTCACCGATAATGGCGAACGAAAGTGAAAATAATCCGCCACCGCCAATTCCTTGAATGCCACGGGCGATCACTAGTTGCCACATTGATTGCGCAAGCCCGCAAAAGGCCGAACCAATCACAAACGTGAGAATTGCAATCTGAAACAGTCGACGCCGACCGTACAGATCGGAAAGTTTTCCGAACAGTGGAGTGGCGGTTGTACTGGTGAGCATGTACGCAGTGCCGACCCAGGCGTAGTACTTGATTCCGCCAAGATCGCCAACAATGGTGGCGAGCGCGGTGTTGACAATGGTGCTATCGAGTGCCGACAATCCCAAACCTGCCATCACGCCCGCGAAGACCATATAGATCTGTCGTTGACTGAGATTGCCGGCGTTGAGTTCGGTGGTGCCAGTTGCGGCAGATTCGGTAGACATAGTTTCCTCGCTTACTTGTACGGTACAACGAAACACTGTGCGGGAAGTTACCTCGATGTGATGGGTTTTTGTCACGGGGTGACAAGATGAGCGGGTGCCGCCTACACATCCAGCGTCCAAAACGGTCTTGACCAGTTCGAGTTATAAAAGCCCCGTTGGGCGCCTGACTCTGGTGGCTTCTGCCCAAGGATTGCGGGCGATTTTGTGGCCAAATGACGATCCCCGCCGGGTGCCCGGAATGGCCGAGGCCAAAAAGGGGAGCAACTCGGTCATCGAATCCACTACCCAGCAGCTCGATGAATACTTCGGCGGCACGCGTCACGAGTTTGAACTGCCGCTCGACCCACAAGGCACCGAGTTTCAACACAGTGTGTGGCAGGTGTTGAGGTCGATCCCGTATGGCGAGACGATGAGCTACGGCGAACAGGCCACGGCACTTGGTGACCCGAATAAAGCGCGAGCCGTCGGCACTGCCAATGGTCGTAACCCGATCAGCATCGTGGTGCCATGTCATCGCGTCATAGGGGCCAACGGTTCGTTGACTGGTTTTGCTGGTGGTATGAAAGCAAAAAAGTTTTTACTTGATCTTGAAAAGAAAAATGCGCCGGCTCGTTTGCCGATTCGCCAAGCCAATGAAGATCCGCGACTCGCTGAAATGTTTTCAAAAGGACTCACTGGCCCGAACGGTGAACCACTCAATATTTTTGGGGTTCTTGGCAATCATCCCGACATGTTGAAGCGTTGGTTGGTATTTGCAGCTCATGTGTTGTCGAAGAACACATTGACGGCACGTGATCGAGAACTTTTAATTTTGCGCACGGGTTGGAATTGTCGTTCGCGTTATGAGTGGGGGCAGCACGTCGAGATTGCTTTGCGTTGCGACATCACGGCTGCTGAAATCAAAGCGGTCAAGAAAGGTGCTTCGGCGGCAACCTGGTCGCCGATTGACAAATTGCTTTTAACGGCAGCCGATGAATTACATAATGAATACGCGCTTTCTGATGCAACGTGGCGCAATCTTGGTAATCACTATTCGAACGAACAAGTTCTTGATCTTATTGCAACAGTTGGCAACTATCACTTGGTCGCGATGTTCTTGAACAGCACAAAAGTGCCCATTGACGCCGGCATTCCCGACGATCCAGATTTTCTGTAACGAAAGTTACTTGCGGCGAGCTTTGGCGATTTGCTCGCGGCGACGGCGAGCTTCTTCTTGCTCAACAGCCTTGCGGGCTTTGCGCTGTTCTTTGAGTGCGAGGCGCTCGGCATCGTCAACCTTGAGCGGTGCCAATGGAGCCATCGCAAGAACTGGGGCTGGCGGAAGCTTGATATCTTCGTCGCTCTTGAGCAAACGAGTAATGATCGGTGACGCAATTGCTTCGCCAGTGACTACTGAAGCCAACATGACCTGAGTGGTGGGCAAGGTGTGATTCTTGATGATGGCCGGAAGTGCTTCACGCAAGTTTTCTTCGCTCGGGTCGTCAGAGTTTTCGCCAAGGGCTTCAATGCATTCGGCGAGGCACTTGTCGGTGAGCACGAGCGACATGCGCTCGAGGTCGCCGTTAATGCGGCCCTTCGAAACGCAGAGACGAATGGCGGCAATCAGTTCAGGCATGGCGAGGTCGTCGCCTTTGACGCTGGCGATGTGCTGAATGGCGTCTTGGCCTTCTTCGTCGAGCCCCTCGTACAGAGCGGTGATCGTGGCATCGGGAAGATTGCGGAAAGCACGATCGAGCATGGACAGGGCGGCGAGACGATTTTTAACTTGATTCACGAGAGACGAGGCTAGCGGTGCAAAACGCGTCAGAATGGGTCTATGAGTTCTGAGAATGGTCTAAAGAGTCGTATCCAAGCCGATATCAACGATGCGGTGCGGGCTGGCGATGATCTATTGAAGTCAACTTTGCGCATGGCGTTAGCGGCAATCATGAACGCCGAAGTTGCTGGAGCCGAGGCAGTGGTGTTGAGCGATGATCAGATCATCAACCTGTTGCGCTCTGAAGTCAAAAAGCGTGCTGAGTCGGCCGACATCTACGAACAAGCTGGTCGTGCTGAATCGGCAACTACAGAACGTAAAGAGATGGTCATCATTGAAAAGTATTTGCCGGCGGCGATGGATGAGGCTGCGCTGGCTGCGATTGTTGCTGAAGAAGTTGCCAATGCCGCAGCAAACGGTCAAACCGGACCCAAAGCAATGGGCGGAGTGATTAAGGCAGTGAAAGATCGCGTGGGTGCATCGGCTGATGGTTCAGCAATTGCTGCAGCAGTTAAGTCGGCGTTGAACTAACACATTTAGGGAAATGAAAAAAGCGACGGCTCGGGGATCCCGAACCGTCGCTTCAATTTTTAGTGAGTTGCTGTGAACTTGCTCAGCCCATTGAAGTTGAGAGTTCAACTGTTGCGGTCGTGTCGTCGGTGTTGCCCCGAGAATCGACCGCATGAATTGTGACGGTGTCGCCAACTCGCAACATCAGACCATCAATGAGCCAGATACTTGATGTCGTTGTCGAACTTGCATTGGTGGCGGCAACAGTTCGTTCTATCCCGAACTTGGTGTAGGTGAACTCGACCGAGACGATGTCATTGCGGCCGAGGCCACCCTCTTCAACGAGAATTGAAGTGTCGATGTTCGTTCCGTCCAGGGCAAAGGTGACGAAACGAATCGTCGGCGACAATGCCAATGCAGGGATTGATGGTGAGGCGGTGGCCGGTGTCGTGGTGGCCGGTGCTTCAGTGCTCGGTGCAGTTTCGGTCTCTGGTGCAGTTTCGGTCTCTGGAGCGGCTTCGGAGCCGACCGGTTCAGCTTCAGTTGCTGGAGCGGTCTCAGCGCTCGCCGGTTCGGGGGTCGACGGCCCTGCAGTTGACGGAGCTGCAGTCGCCGATGCTGCAGTTGACGGGGATGCCGATTCAACTTCAATAGTGACCCGTGAAACCGTCGAGGACGGTGTGGGCTTGGCAACGGTTTCGGGCTGATCAGCAACTGCTTCGATGGTGGCGTCAAGGGCTTTGCTTGCTGAATCGTTTGATGAGTTGCCGAAAAAGGCGGTTATGCCGACTGCCAGGCCGGCTACAGCGACGATTGCGATTGCGGTATTGCGGATGGTGTTGTGGCGGATGTTCTTCATGATTTTCCTTTGTTCAGGCAACCCGTATGGCTGCGTGGTGTTCAAGAGGAGGGTCAAAGGAGAACATGGCACTTTTTTGGAAGATTCTTGAGAAAAGTTTGAGGAGATTTCTCTGAAGGTTCATGTTTGGGGAATCCAAGAGGTCCGAGTCCTCAGTTGGCGGGTGGCAAGATAAGTGAATGTCAACTCGCCAAACATCTCGCCAGCAAACCTTCCGCCGTTTTTCTGCTTTAGCTGCGGCGGTCGTTCTCTCGACGATCGTCAGTGCCTGCAGTGGCGATGATGACTCAAGCACGTCGGTGACAGAAACTGTCGCCGACACAGAAGTTGCATCAAGTGCTCCAACAACAGAAGTGACTGTTCCAGAAACGCAAGCTCCCGTTGCAGCGATTGATCAAGTCGTTGCGCCTGAAGCAACAACAGTCGACGCACTACTTGCGCTTGATCGTCCCGCAATTATCGCCCACGCTGGTGGAGACCACGATTGGCCGCACTCAACAATGTATGCATTCACACAAGCTGCACTCAATGGAACCGATGTTCTTGAAATGGATGTGATGTTTAGTAGTGATGGCGTGTTGATGGTGCAACATGACAACACGGTTGATCGACTCACTAATGACACCGGTCTTTTCAGCTCGTTCACTGCAGCCGAACTTAAGGAAATGGATAATGCCTATTGGTTCTCGGGCGGGGTATGGAGCGACCACAGCCTTGCCGCTGACGCGTATATCTACCGCGGAATTCGTACTGGTGATCAACCTGCTCCAGAGGGATTCACTGCCGAAGATTTCAGAATGGTGACTTTTGAAGAAGTCTCAAACGCTTTCCCGAATCATGTGCTCGATGTTGAACTCAAGATTCCAGAATCAGCAACCGGAGAAGTTGATATGGAAAGTGCCAAGGCTGCTGCCCGTGAGTTGGCGCGACTCATCAAAGAAACTGGCCGCGAAAAGTCGATCGTTGTCGTGTCTTTCAGTGACGAGGTCTTGGCCGAGTTCCGCAATGCAATCCCCGATGTGGCGACGAGCCCCGGCCAAGACTCTTTGGTGAATTGGTATCTCGCTGGTGGTGCGCTTGATCCGCGTGACGTAATCATGCAGGCGCCGCCGGTGTATGAGGGCGTTGAAGTGTTGACGAAAGAAACCTTCGATCGTGCCCACGCTGAAAATCGTGCCGTGTGGGTGTGGATGAATGACTCAGCGCAAGAAACCACCGAGTTCTACAGCAAGATGGCGGCGCTTGGAGCCGACGGCCTCTTGATCGCAAGTCCCACCAAAGCACCCGAACCCAGCAACGCCAGCTAAACGATCTGGTCGGAATTGGCTGAGGTTTTCTGCTACTTCGCCAGACCAGATCGCTGTTGTTAGACACTTTTCTGGCGCCCACGGTAGGAATCGCACCCACATCGAGATGTTGAGAGATGTGCCTAACTGACTGTGATTGTGCCCGTCATTGATGGGTGAATTGAGCAATAGAACGCATAGGCGCCGGCGGTTGAAAACGTCCGTGAGTATGGTGCGCCGGTTGCGCCACGACCGGCGGGTCCGTTCTGCCACGTGATGTCGTGTGATGAGTTGACGTTGAACGCCACTGATTGGCCAACTGAGATACTGAGAGTCGTCGGCGTAAAGGCATATCCACTCGTTGTAATAGTTCCGGCAGGTGCAACGGTGGTAGTTGTCGTCGGTGCAACAGTTGTCGCTGGTGCTGCCGTCGTCGTCACTGGTGCTGCGGTCGTCACTGGCGCAACAGTTGTCGTCGCCGGTGCGCACGGATTAGCCACCTGAGGAGCCAACACCAAACCACCAAGCAACACCAACGGTGCCACCACAACCGACATCCGGCCGGCGGACTGACGCACCCAACGCGTCACAATCACACCAACAACCAACAAGAGCAAACCGGCAGCCAACACAAAAGTTGAACTACCCGTTTCTGGCAAATCACATACATCAACAGCAAACATCGCTACTCCTTGGTCACTCAAAAATACATGAAAGACTTTCCAGTGACCATTCCTGTGCACAAATACCTTTGGCTCGACATCGAGTTCACTGAACTCGAGAGCATTTACCTGGCGCCCACGGTAGGAATCGGACCTACGACCTTCTGCTCCGGAGGCAGACGCTCTATCCACTGAGCTACGTGGGCAAC